>PDTB01000015.1 GCA_002748665.1 Dethiosulfovibrio peptidovorans
GTAGTTGTTTGCCAGAATATGGGCAAGTATTGGGTCATATTTTTTTTCCGTATGTCTGGCTATTCCGATTGTTATGTGTTTTCCAAGCCGGGCAATCATATCTTCCTTTACGTTTTCATAGCTTGTACCGGCGCTTTTATCTACCAGAATTACAAAGTTTTTATGATTTTCAAAAAGCTGATACAGGTATTTATTGCCCACTTTTTCAAATCGATTCAGGCCGTTGCCTTCTTCAAGGGCTTCTTCTGCCTCCATGGCCTGGAAAAAACTCTTGTAAACATTCCCCACCACCGCATCAAAAAGTTCAGTCTTGTTCTTAAAATAGGAGTAAATCAGGCCCACAGACACATTTGCCCTGCGGGCAATATCTGCAAGCTTGGCACTGCGGTAGTCTTTTTGATAAAAAACCTCTTCCGCTGCCTTGAGAATATTGTTTTTGATTTCCTCTTTTAAAACTTGCAAATAAAACTCCTTTACTCTCCCGATAATTTGTTTTTTCAATCACACAAAAAAACAAGCTGAAGCACTGCTGTTTCAGGTATGACCGGCTCAAAGCTGAATGTTTATTCAAGAATAACAATTGTCCTGGTTTTTGTCAATACCTGAAAAGACTGAACGACCCTCTACTACAAGTCGGGGTGTTCACAAACCGTCGATTTGAAATCGACTATCATCTTGTGCGGACTCATAACGGATTGGCTTCTGAAGTGTTTAACACGACTCCAGACTGGTCATGCACCGTCCCCGGAAGCCTGTCCAATCTAATATTCTGCTCTGTTATGCTGAACTCTGATGCATATTCTGACTTGATTGATGGATTAAAACAGCTGATCTGGACGGGGATTCTGATGAGGATGTGATAGCAAGGTTTTCTGAGCCTAATCATATTGACTCAATTGTCGTGTTCATCAATCATCAGGTGGGACTACTATCTCCTCCAAATCCATTACAGGTACAAACTATGGTACCTCTTTAGAGACCTGTCATCCATAGACGCTGCTCTGGATACCGCTGAAGAGATTATTGTCTATTCCATGGAGCGGATCTGCAACGGAAAAAGCGTTCCATACTCCAAGAAAGTGATAAGTCTTTCAGATGGTTCCGCATCCATGATCATTAAGGGTGACAGGGAGCCGGATATCGGATACCGTCCCCAGGTGTGCAGAAGCCGGAACGGGTTCGTTACCGCGCTCAAGGTACCGGAGGGTAATACTGCGGACTCCCCTCAGCTTGACTCCATGGTCATGGAGTCAATACAGAACACCAATACTGTTCCCGAGAAAGTCAGTGCTGATGACGGATATTCCTCAGGAGCCGGACTCGAGATGGTTAAGTCCATAATCGGGGTAAAACATGTGAGTTTGTCAGGAACAAAGGGCAAACGGTTAATGACCGATGATGAATGGTTCAGTCAGGAACTCTCTGAATTCCGGAGGAACCGTTCTGCGGTGGAGTCATTGATGTTCGTTCTGAAGTATGTGGTCAATTTCGGCAGGGTCAGACGGAGAGGCATTCTTGCGGTAAGGACTGAGCTTATGGAAAAGGCGATTGCCTGCAACGTCATGCGTATCGTTCATCTCCGCAGGGAGCGGCGAAAGCAGATCCCCCTGGCATTGTAACCATACTTGGGCAGCTGACAGGTTGTTCTGGTGGTGGAATGTATCCTGATTCTGGGATACGGTCAGTTCCTGGATTATTTAAGCGGTATATTCCGCACTAATACGAGCATTGCCTATGCTAATGCCTTGGCGGGAGCCCCTGACTGGGTTATGATGCTTGAGGTGCTCCCTTTCTGGATGGGGTCTAGCTATGCCCTGCCCAATTCCAGTTCTAGCTCCAGTGACCAGAGCGACTTTTCCCAACAGCGAGAATTTTTCCAGGATCATGTTTTCACCCCTATGTGGTTCCATCACACCCCCCAAAGATATTTTTAATAACATCTCACCTAAAAAGAGCCAATACAACAAACGCCTTTCCTCCCCAACAGACATTGGGTTCGACATGAGTTCAACGTACCCAAAGTGGGAAGCACGCTTTCAAGCTCAACGCCTCTCACCAAAGAATCTATGCTCCATCAGTCAGTAGCGCTATCTCGACCGTCTATGCTGATTCTGATACAACGTTTTTTAAAAACTCGAAGAAGGATTTACCGGTGAATTGACACCCCTGATCGGCATTGAGAATCTTAGACTGCCCCACATCCAGAATTTTGTTCAAAGTGATGACACAAAATTGAGCATCCAGGATGTTGGAGACCTCCCAAGAGAGAATAGAGCGACCGCACCGGTTAATGACGGCTACACAATATATAAAGCCACTGGAAACGCCATAGCACGTGATATTCGTTCTCCAGAACCGGTTCAGCCTGATCAGCTGTGCGTTCCGAAACTGCCAGGGGAGAATCCCCCTCTCGAATAAAGGCTGCTGCATCCAGACGTGGGAGCTATGTCTTCAAAGCCCATAAGCCGCATCAGACGTTGAGCTCTCCTGCTATCTACGTCGTACCCTCCACGACGAAGACGGGCGATCATTTACGGCTCCCAGCCGAGAATATCACATCGCCTCCGCGATACTAAGCTCAGGACGGTCCAGTTCTACACAGGCCCGTCTTATTTCTTCCGATACAGATAAGCTTGGGAGAGCATCTATAGTTTACGGAAGACCCCGTGTGCTGGAGCTTTGGGATTCCACTACAATCTCCGTTTCTTCCACTACCTCATCTGGAGAGTAGGCCCCGAAAAAGCCCTGGAAAGCTGCACCAGGGCTTTTTGCCTTGAATTTCGGTAGACTTTGCTACCGTTTGACTGCCCATATATCTCTCTTTTTCTGAGACCACATGATACAGCAGTTTGTCTTGAACTTTACCTTAACAACTGAGCTTTTGGTCTTTTTTACGAAAGTACCGAACCTCCATCTCTCCTCAAGACACCCAAAAGCCCACTCTTAGTAAACTCAAAAAATATTTTAGTTTACAACGAAAGTACTTTTATATGTTACAAAAAGAACATTCAGAAGACTGTTTTTTTTGACTATTGTTTTCCTTATACTTGCAAGAACCTTACAACGACCGAGACATTCTCGGTGTATTTTTATGCCTCTGGATATTGTATAAAAGAACGAAACTTATTTGATTTTCAAATTCAATGTGGATATAGTCATATTGGAATGTAGCGTTCAACCTGTATGGCAGTGGCATACACCTTAGCCGAGCTGAGGAGGAATCCACGTGAGAGAACGCAAGAAGGACTTGGCCTACCAGGCTATCAAGAGCATGATTCTTTCCAAGAAGCTAACCAGCGAACAGTTTCTTTCCGAAAACGACCTGGCAAAAAAGCTGAACATAAGCCGGACTCCAGTGCGGGAGGCCCTTCTTCGTCTCAAATCGGAGGGGTTTATCCGCATCATACCCCACAAAGGAGCCGTCATCAACGAGGTTTCCATCGTGGAAGCTCGAGAGATTTTCGACATGCGTATGGCAATTGAGGAGTTCGTGGTTCGAAACGTTGCCGACCAACTGGAACCAGAACACTTCGCTATCCTGGACCGTTTGATCGATCAGCAGGAACAAGCGTCTGCGGCTAAGGACCTGGAGTCCTATCTGGCCGCAGATAGCGAGTTCCACGATTTTTTCCTGAGATTGTATAGAAACCGCGTCATATGGGATGCCGTTCTTCACGTCCGACAGCGTTTTCTCACCGTCGGGATATCGGTCCTGGTGACCCCTAAGGACATCGAGATATCCCTTCAGTACCACAAAGACATGGTGGAGGCTCTTCGAAGGGGAGATGTGGAAGAGGCGGTTCGCATAACTCATGACCACCTTAAATTCGGCAAGGCAAACCTTTTTCGGTAAACGTTCGGTGCCTTGAATCAATCTTCACGAATTTTCAGACATTAAGGAGGGAGCAATATGTGCGCAAAGCCAGTCCATAGAAAGGCGACGGTTCCGATCTCCTCGTACCCCAAGGATCTACTCACGAGTCTGTATCGAACCATGGTGACTATCCGGCTGTTCGAACAGACGGTCGAGAAGCACTTTCTGGCTGGGGATATCCCCGGATTTGTCCATCTCTACATCGGCCAGGAAGGCGTGGGTGCCGGAGTCATGGCCAACCTCACCAACGAGGATTACATCGAGAGTACCCACCGGGGACATGGACACACCATCGCCAAGGGCGCCGATCTCAAACGAATGATGGCGGAGATCTTCGGCAAGAGGACAGGCTACTGCAAGGGAAAGGGAGGGTCCATGCATATAGCCGATTTCAGTGTGGGGATGCTGGGAGCCAATGGAATCGTCGGCGGAGGATATAACCTGGCCGTAGGGGCTGGCCTGGCGTCCAAAATCCGAGGAGATAATCGAGTCTCCGTAGTTTTCTTCGGCGACGGAGCCTCCAATCGGGGAACATTTCACGAGGCTCTGAATATGGCGTCAGTATGGAAGCTCCCCGTTCTCTTCGTATGTGAAAATAATCAGTGGGCTTCCACGACCCCATACCTCACAACTACTTCGGTGGCCGACATCGCTGACCGGGCCCAAGGCTATAGCATCCCCGGCAGTATCGTGGACGGAAACGACGTTATGGCGGTCTACGAGGCAGCTAAGGACGTGATCCAAGGCATTCGATCAGGTGAGGGACCAGCCATTCTGGAGTGTAAAACCTACAGGATTAAAGGACATTTTGTGGGAGACCCTGAAAAATATCGAACTAAGGAAGAGGTACAAAAGATCTTCGATGACGATAACCCCATCGATCGTTTCGAAAGATCCGTCATTGAAGGGGGATGTCTCTCCCAGGGAGACTTAGACGTCGTGAAGGAACAGGCCCAAGCCTCTATTGAGGAAGCCGTTCAGTACGCGATGGCAAGCCCCGAACCTGATCCATCGGAGCTTTTGGATGACCTATACGTGTAGAGGCTGGAGGGATTGATCATGTCTGAGACGAAAACGATAAGTTTTTCACAGGCGACCCTTGAGGCCATGGAGGAAGAGATGGCTCGGGACAACACTGTGTTCATCATGGGCGAGGATATCGCCCGACAGGGGGGAATTTTCGGGCAATTCAAAGGACTCCCGGACGCTTTCGGAACAGAGCGGATTCGGGACACGCCCATCACTGAGACGGCTATCGTCGGAGCCGCCGTGGGGGCTGCTCTAGCAGGAATGCGGCCCATCGCAGACATGCATTTTGCCGATTTCATGTTAGTCTGTGGGGACGAGATCTACAACCAGATGGCAAAGGTCCACTACATGTTCGGGGGACAGAAAACGGTTCCCATGGTCCTTCGGGCACCTGACGGGCTGATCAACCAAGCAGCAGCACAGCATTCTCAAAGTCTGGAGGCGTTTTTCCAGCATATTCCAGGACTCAAAGTGGTGATCCCGTCCAATCCGGCAGACGCTAAAGGTCTCCTTAAGTCGGCGATCCGGGACGATAACCCTGTCATTTACTTCGAACACAAGGCCTTGTTCAATGTGAAGGGAGAGGTCCCTACAGGTGAGTATTTGACCCCCATCGGGAAAGCTCAGGTGGTGACCGAGGGATCGGACGTGACCCTGATTTCCTACTCTCACTGCCTCCACGCCGTGGCCAAGCCAGTCGTCGAGATGGCTGCCAGGGAAGGAATATCGGTGGAACTTGTCGATCTTCGATCCATATCGCCCGTGGACAAGGAAACGATCCTCCAGTCGGTGAGTAAAACCGGTCGGTTGGCTATCGTTCATGAGGCGGTGAAACAGGGGGGCGTGGGAGGAGAAATCGCGGCTATGGTGGCTGAGGAAGCCATCGATGTTCTGGACGCACCGATACTCCGATTCGGGGCTCCCTTTACGCCAGTACCCTTTGCCAAACCTCTGGAGCAGGCCTACCGAATCAAACCGGAGGTTGTCCTGGACGGCCTCCGTCGGATGATGTAGCTCATGTCCACCTTTCAGGCGGCAGTCGCCTACTCAACCAGGCGGATCGCGGCCCGCCTTACCCCGGGGAGCGACCTGTTTCAAGGGATTCGAGACATCTGTGAGCGGTACGACATAACCTGCGCCAGCATAGACCTGCTGCTGGGAAGTCTTCGCTCAGCGACGGTAACCTGTATCACCTCCGACCCGAACTCCCCATCGGGAACCGTCTATCGACCCCCTCTCACCGTCAGCGGGCCTCTGGAGCTTATCGGAGCGTGGGGGACCATCGGAGTCGAGGATAACGCCATTGCCGTTCATCTTCACGGTCTCGTCGCTCTTGACGAGCACTCCCCCATCTGCGGCCATTTTGTCGACAGTGGGGAGAACCTGGTATTGGCTACCGCAGAGATTCAGTTAACTGAACTGATGGGGATGGAATGGCTCAGAGAAATCGACTCAGAGACTGGTTTTCCCCTCTTCAAGCCTCAGCAGGGCGATCCCCAGCCTTAATAGGAGGTGATGATGAGAAAAATCAACGGCATCCACAATACGATGGATACACCTGAACAGCCACAACATAAGGAGGAGAGGACATGAAAAAATCGCTTCACGCAATCATAATTGCCAGTATGATTCTGTGTCTGTCCGCCACGGCTTTCGCCCAATATAAGGCCGAGTACAAGATGAGCGTCAACCCAGGAGCTGTCACAGCCTGGGGGATGGGGGCAGGCTATTTCGCCGATCTGGTCAAGGAACGAACCAACGGCCGGGTTAACATCAAGGTCTACTATTCAGGCCAGCTGTTCGCGGGCAAACAGACTGCCGAGTTCCTGTTGCTCCGTAACGGGGCAATCGACTTTTCCCTCGCCTCAACCATCAACTGGTCTCCCCAAGTCAAGGAACTGAACCTACCGGGATTGCCGTTCTTTATATCAGCCTATGGAAATAAACGTTATGAGGCCATGGACGCCATCGAGAACGGCAAAGCCGGCAAAATGATGATCAAAGCCATGGAGAAAAAGGGTGTCACCTTCCTAGCCTGGGGTGAGAATGGGTTCCGAGAGATGACCAACAGCGTCCGAGAGGTCGCCAAACCCGAGGACATGAAGGATCTGAAAATCCGGGTCGTGGGCAGCCCCATCTACATCGACACGTTCAAGGCCCTGGGAGCGAACCCCATCAACATGAACTGGGCCGAGGCTACCACGGCTTTCCAACAGAAGGTCGTGGATGGGCAGGAAAACCCTCTTGTTGGTATCTGCATTCCCGTCAAGATCTGGAACTACCATACGTACCTGACCAACTGGCACTATGTCATCGATCCCCTGGTTCTTGCGGCTAACCCCAAGGTCTGGAAGGGATTCTCTAAAGAGGATCAGCAGATCATCCGCGAGTGTGCCCTTGATTCGATGAAATACGAGAAGGCCATCGCCCGCATCGGCATGGACGATGGACAATCTCTGGCCTATCTTCAAAGCATCGGAAAAGCACCGGAGGAGGTAGATCCCTACGCCCTCTGTGAGAAGAACGGTATGGTCATAACCAACCTGACGCAGAAAAACCTGAAAGCATTCCGAGAGGCCACCGCCGGGATCCGGAAGGATTGGACAAAAAAGATCGGTCCCGAGTTAGTTGCCGCAGCGGAGGAGGATATGGCCTCGGTTAAATAACCGGATGAACACCCAGACCGGGGGGGGGGCCATACCTCTCCCCGGCTCTTGTCTCGAAAGGAGTGTCGACCCGTGGCTCGACGTTTTTTCGACCATTTTGAAGAGATCATCGGCTCCGTACTCGTTGCCGTTATGGTCACGATATCCTTCGTTAATGTAATAACTCGTTATTTCATAAAGATGTCCCTGTCATGGTCGGAGGAGATCACCGTCAATCTCTTCGTGTGGGTCGTCCTGCTCGGGACCGCCACCGCCTTCAAAAAAGGCAGCCATCTGGGGATGTCGTTTCTTTACGACAGGCTTTCCTCATCGTGGAAAAAACCTCTGAGTCTCCTGTCAGGACTGATCTGCATTGTTTTTTTCATAATTCTCGGTTGGCTGGGGGGCCTTGAGGTTCGGGACGAAATTCAACTGTCGGTCACCACCGAATCTCTTGCCATACCGGTATGGTACTACACCGTCGCTCTCCCAATATTCTCAGCGTTGATCATCCTTCGGGTGTTTCAAAGTACGTGGCGCTTTCTTCGGGATCAAGCCGAAGAGAAGGAGGACTAACCATGAGTTTTTCCGATCCGGCACTATGGACTCTGATTCTGTTCCTCGTCCCCCTGCTCATCAAGGTCCCGATCTCTATCGCCCTCGGCGGAGCCGCCGTAACAGTCGTGTACTTCTGGGAGATGGGGCTCCCCATGATCTCATATAACTTTTACGCCGGTATCTCCAAGTTTCCGCTTCTGGCTATCCCGTTTTTCATCCTGGCGGGGGTCATCATGGAAAAAGCCGGAATCGCCGAGCGAATTATCGACCTGATGAAAAAGCTGGCGGGCTCGATGACCGGAGGTCTCGCAATCGCTACCGTGGGGGTAGCGACCTTCTGGGGAGCCGTCAGTGGCTCGGGTCCCGCCACGGTTGCAGCTTTGGGGCTGATCCTTATCCCTGGCATGGCAACTGCGGGATATGACAAGGCTTTTGCGGCAGCCACCGTATCCGTGGCGTCGGGCCTGGCCATCATCATTCCACCGAGCATCGCCTTCATCGTCTACGGCGGGGTAGCTGATGTGTCCATCCCAGCCCTCTTCGCCGCTGGCTTTCTTCCAGGCGCGGTGGTCGCTCTATGTATGATGATGGCAGTCTACCTGGTCTCCCGGCAAATGGGCTACGGTGGGGGAGAACCTCCGAAACCAGGCGACCTCGTCCGATCGTTCAAGCGCGCACTCTGGGGCATCATGGCACCAGTGATCATTCTGGGAGGAATCTACGGCGGAGTGTTCACACCCACCGAGGCTGCAGCCGTGGCCGTTTTTTATGGTTTGTTCGTCGGAGTATTTATATATCGGACCATCAACTCATTCTCCATCATGTACGACATTCTCTCCTCGACGGTAACGGCAACATCGGTGGTCATGATCGTGGTAACCTGCGCCGGTCTTTATTCGTGGGTGGGGGCCACGGTCGGCTTGATCGAGAAGGCCGCAGGAGTTCTTCTGAGCATCTCGTCATCCTCCACAATCGTGTTACTCATGATAAACGTTATCTTACTTTTCGCCGGGATGGTCCTCGATGCTATCTCCATCTACTACGTATTCCTGCCCATCCTGCTGCCTATCATGGCACATTTCGGCTGGGATCCCATCTGGTTCGGAGTCATGATGACCATCAATCTGGCGGTAGGGCAGGTAACTCCACCTGTAGCGGTTAACCTCTACGTCGGAGCGAACATCAGCGGTCTGACTATTGAGGAAATCAGCAAGCCAGCGTTCCCCCTGATACTGGCGGCTCTGGTCGCCCTCGTCATCATTATCGTATTTCCCCAGCTCTCGACTTGGATGCCGACCATGCTGGGACTGAACTAGGAGGTGTCTCCATGGCAACCAATATACCCATGCCCAAACTGGGGCTCACCATGACCGAAGGGACCGTGTCCAAGTGGATCAAGCAAGAGGGTGATCCGGTAAAGACAGGGGAGGTTCTTTTCGTCGTCTCAACCGACAAAATCACCTACGAGGTGCAGTCTGAACGGGATGGTGTGTTGCTCAAAATATACGTGTCCGAAAACCAATCGGTCCCCGTGGGGGCCAATGTAGCGGCGATCGGAGAGGCCGATGAAGTGCTCGAACCGTGTGACGGAGCAGCACCCCTTCAAGAACCTAGCGAACCAACTCTACCGACGATATCTCCCGAGAAGTCGGGAGAGGAAACAAACCCCAAAGGACTTCGAGCCACTCCTAAGGCTCGAAAAACCGCCAAAGACCTTGGAATTGACCTGACCACGATATCGGGATCTGGTCCAGAGGGGAGCATCCGATGTAAAGACGTGATCACAGCATCCAAACGGAGTCCCAAGATGTCACCAGTAGCAGCCAAAATGGCAGCAGATCTGGGTCTCGATCCATCGGCCATTCCCGGGACTGGAAAACGAATCATGAAGGCCGACGTGACAGCTACAGGCACAACCGCCGTTCAGTGCCCTATCGGAGACACAATCGTCCCCATGACCACCATGAGGGCTATCATCGCCCGAAGAATGTTGGAGAGCGTCCAAACAATCCCCGCCGTCACTTACGACGTGGAGTTGGACTGCACGGCCATGATCAATCTCCGAAAGCAGGTCAAGGCTATGGGAGCCCAGATCTCCTACAACGACGTGGTCATGATGGCCTGCGCACGAGCGTTGACGGAGTACCCCATGTGTAACTGCTCCACCGACATGGAGAACCAGAGCTATATCATGCACTCGTCGGTCAACATCGGCCTGGCCGTGGCTATCGAGGGCGGTCTTCTCGTCCCCAACGTCAAGGACGTCCAGACTAAATTCCTCCTCGAGATTGCCACAGCCACCAAAGACCTGGTGGATAGAGCCAGATCCAATCGACTCCTGCCCCAAGATCTGGAGGGAGGGACCTTCACCATCACCAACCTGGGAATGTTTGGAGTGAAGAGCTTCAGCCCTATCGTCAACCCACCTGAGTCGTGTATCCTGGCGATCAACGCCATGAGGGAAACTCCAGTGGTTGTTGATGGAGCTGTGGTGGTCCGAACCATAACCAATCTGTGTCTCACAGCAGACCATCGTTCGGTGGACGGCGCCGACGGTGCCCAATTCCTGACTCGGGTGAAAGAGCTTCTGGAATCCCCGATGCTCCTGTTGCTGTAGGAGGCGATCATATATGACATCTCAAAAAAACGTGGTCGTCGTCGGTGGCGGACCGGGAGGGTACGTTTGCGCCATCAGGCTGGCCCAACTGGGCGCTTCTGTCATCGTTATCGAACGGGAACGAATGGGGGGCACCTGTCTGAACTGGGGCTGCATCCCAACCAAGGTTCTCGTCCACACCGCCGAGCTCTATCATGAGGCAGTAAACGCCGCCGATCTGGGACTCCATTTCGAGGGAGTATCCATTAACTGGAAGGAGCTCATGACCCGCAAGGAGCAGGTTGTCGAGCAACTGGTGGGCGGCGTCGAGGGGCTCATGGCCGCCAACAATATATCGGTGATCACTGGAGAGGCTTCGTTCCTATCGTCCAATACCCTTCAGGTGAACGACACGGTAATATCCTTCGACACCGCCATTATCGCCACCGGATCGGAGACGGTGATTCCGCCCATCCCTGGTATCGACATACCCGGGGTCATCACAAGCAGAGAGGCTCTGGATCTGGACAGAATACCCCACTCACTGACCGTGATCGGAGGCGGGGTTGTCGGGATGGAATTCGCCTCAATATACTCTATCCTTGGAACCAAGGTCACGGTGATTGAGATGCTCGATTCGGTACTCTCCTCTATGGACGGAGACATAACATCCGTGGTGAAAGGCAGGCTTGAGGGAGCAGGCGTTCGATTCCACACATCCTCACAGGTGACGGGGTTCACTATGGACGGCAACATCGTGGCAACCTCGGTAAAGACCCCTACAGGCCCAATGGTCGTCCACTCAGAAAAGACCCTCCTGTCGGTGGGACGAAGACCAGCCACAAACTCTCTCCTGTTGGAAAACGCTGGGATTCGTCATGATCGGGGACGGATACTCGTGGACGAGGCGATGAGCACATCGACTCCGAATATATACGCCATCGGCGACTGTTGCAGCTCCATCCAGCTGGCCCACGTGGCCTCGGCTCAGGGGGAAGTGGCAGCGGAGAACGTTATGGGACACAGGAGATTCATGGAATACAAAACAGTTCCGAGCTGCGTCTATACTCTACCTGAGGTGGCATCGGTCGGCCTCAGCGAATCGGAGGCAATCAGAAAGGGGTACGAAGTACAGGTAGGACGATTTCCTCTGTCTGCCAACGGCAAGAGTTTGATCATGAAGGGGTACGACGGCCTCGTGAAGTTCGTGGTAGACCGACGATACGACGAGATCCTCGGAGTTCACATGGTGGGGCCCAGGGTCACAGACCTCATCGTAGAAGGAGCTCTGGCCCTTCGACTGGAGGCAACGGTTGAGGAGATCGTCACCACGATACACGCTCATCCCACGATTGGCGAAGCTCTGGGAGAGGCTGCCATGGCTGTCCATCACCGGGCTGTTCATATGCCTCCGACAGCCCTCCCAATTACATAGAAAAGAGCTTTCTCCCCTGGGCAAGGTACAGTACAATGCTCCCAAAGAGCTTGAGAGGGGGAGAACTCATGACTGGACCGATCATCGCCATAGCCTCTAACCTGGAGTATCTGAACGAGGACAAGCTGACCCTGAACATAGCCTACGCCCAGGCTATTCGAAACACCGGAGCTATTCCGGTGATTCTGCCCGTGACCGACGATCACGATGAGATATCCACCGGGCTTGATCTGGCATCAGGCCTCCTGCTGCCAGGGGGATCCGACATATCCCCCCGGTTTTTTCGGGCAGAGCCTCACCCCGATATCGAGGAGGTTAAGCCCGAGCTCGACAGGTTTCAGCTGGCGATGACGGCCATGGCCCTGGAAAGGCAGCTGCCCATCCTGGGAATCTGTCGGGGAGCTCAGGTGCTGAACGTGGCTCTTGGGGGGAGCCTCATACAGCACATCGCCCCCGGAAAGGATACTGTTCAGCACCGTCAGAAAAGTCGTCGAAATGTTCCGAGCCACTCCGTGACCGCCGAGGCAGGTTCTCTTGTGGAGCAGATTCTCGGCCGGACTTTCCGGGTCAACAGCTATCACCACCAGGCGGTGGACACCCTGGGCCAAGGTCTGCGTATCACCGCTCGAGCGAGCGACGGGATCGTTGAGGCCGTGGAGCTTGAGGGGCACCCTTTTGTTATTGGAGTTCAATGGCACCCCGAGAACATGGCCGACCAGGACGGCCCTATGGCGCCTCTCTTTCAAGTCTTTGTTGAGGTCTGTGCATCTCGCTTGCCTTCCCATTCCCAGGAAACCGAGGATCGCCAGCAACGCTCGTCCGTACGACGTACAATCCAGATCTAAATACCAATATCGCCCCTGAAACTAAAAGCTGGGGAGACATTTTCCGATGTCTCCCCAGCTTTTTATGCATTTCAAGTCTCAATCAAATTAGCCTGACTTCGTAGCTTCGTCCGATCGTGCTATCTCATTGAGAGAGAGACCGATCTCCAAATATTGGGCCTCCGATTCCTGAAAGTGTTTCATGTCACGGGGATACCCCTCTTTGCGGTATTTCCGGTCTTTTTTATGTTCTTCGAGAGTGTGGCAAAGCTCCTGAAAAACCCCCATGGCCCGATCCATCTCGCGAACGTACGCTCGAAGGGCCATGAGGAACCGCCTCTGTGAATCCTCCGAGGGATTCAGCTCCTTTATGCCCTCCCGAACACCCCTCAGTCGCTCCCGCAGGGGAGCTACATCCCGAGCAGCAGCGAGAGGATCGGGACGGATAAAGCCCAGAGCTTTTTTGAAGGAGAACCGAAACAGACGGTTTTGGATAGCCAGGTACTCCCGAAGAACCCTGTTCGTCTCCAAAGCCGGCTCAGGAAAGTCGATCATGTATGCGCATCCTGACGAGCACGTTTTCCCAAGGCATGACGATGGTACCGAACCCAAGCACCTCGGCTGAGTTTAGCAACGAACATGCCCTGCACACTGAAAAATTCATCTGACAAGATAACAAGATAACCCCCTTCTCTGCTCTCGCCCTTTATAGTTGGATATCTCGATAAAGGAGTGTGTACTTTTTATCTTTCAAACGGTCTCACATATACGACCAAAAACTCAAGAAACCTCTCCAAAAGCAGTGTACCCCGACATGCGGGGAAAGGCAACTCATCGACAAAATCTGGACTCAAAACATTGAGATGAATCGCCTACCCCGGGCTTGCTTTTTTTGTTAAACAAGGTACACTAAGTTTGGTGCTTAATTTTTTTGCCCCGATCATGAGGGTCGAGGGCTTTTGTTAGTGCACAGAGGAAAGGAGACGATGGTTGTGAAAAAAGTTATTCGAGGAATTTTGGTTTTTTCGCTCTCCCTGATCGTGACCGCCTCCGCAATGGGGTGTACCGATATCGTGGCGGGCAAAGACGCCACGGTTGACGGTTCGGTCATCACCTCCCATACCGCCGACGGCGCCTTTTACGACGGTCGAGTTCGACTCATCCCCGGCGGTACACATTCAAAGGGCGAGATGACCCCAGTTTTCTGGAACATCACCAACGAGGAGTACGGTCCACCCCAGAAGATCGGCGAGATTCCTCAGGTAGAACAGACCTATGCATACTTCCACGTGGGATATCCCTTTATGAACGAACATGGGGTGGCTATTGGTGAGACCACTATCGGTCAGAAAGAGGAGCTTAAAACCTTCCGCCCTGACGCTCGGGCCATCCTGACCATTGAGCAGTTGGAGGCTCTCGGTCTCCAGCGAGCCAAGACCGCCCGGGAGGCCATCGCTGTCATGGGAGATCTGGCCGAAAAATATGGATTCCTTCCTTCCTGCGGGAGCGAGGGAGAGTGTCTGAGCGTCACCGACGCTAACGAGGCATGGATCTTCGAGCTCCGTAGCGTGGGCATGATGTGGACCAGGGAGAGTGGCAAGCCCGGCGCCATATGGGTCGCCCAGAGGGTTCCCGACGACATGGTCGTGGTCGTTCCAAATATGAGCCGTATTCAGGAGATCGACCCGAACGATACGGACAATTTCATGGTTGCCAAGGGATACAAACAGTTCGCTATCGACATGGGCTGGTATGATCCTAACGGGACGAAGCCTTTCATCTGGCAAAGAGCTTATTCTCCTTTGACGGGTAACGACAACTGGTCCCTCTCGTCGATGTGGATCCGCAACCGGCTTCATACGATTCACAAGATCCTGGCTCCGTCTCAGGAATGGGATCCCAACGCTGAAACCATGTCATATCCTTTCGCCATCAAACCCGAGAAGAAGATCTCCGTGGCAGACGTTATGGAAATGCTGCGGTCTCACATGACCGGAACTCCCTTCGACATGTACGAGGATCAGGCCTGGTTCGTCCGGGAGGGGGACAAGGCAGTGAAAAGCCCCTTGGCGACGCCCTTCCCCACGAAGGATGTTCGCCGACTTCTGGGCATCCCTTATAACCGCCCGGTGTCCAAATGGGACTGTGCCTATAGCTTCGTATCTCAGGCCAGACGGGACGTTCCAGAACCTATGCGGACAATTCTGTGGTTCGGGTTCGACAACCCCCACACCACATGCTACGTGCCGATCTACAACGGGGTTACCGATACGAAGGAATCGTGGCGAACCTTTGACCGAAACGCCTTCAGCCTGGATTCAACCCAGTGGGCTTTTATCCTGGCCGACGACCTCGTTAGCCGGCGGTATGGCGATTCCATGAGCGACCTTATCTCGGTCCGAGCTCCGCTTGAAAAGAGCTTCTTCGATAAGATCGCCGAGGTGGACGCCAAAGCGGCCAAGCTTTGTAAAGAGTGCCCCAAAAAAGCGAAGGCATACCTGACAGACTTCACAGATTCCTGCATGAAGGACGTGGAGAAAGCCTGGTGGACGTTGAACTGGTCACTTATCACCAAATATAACAACAACAAGATCCACTGATAATAAGCTGAGTACAAAGGGGAGGCCAACAGCCTGTGGCTGTTGGCCTCCCCTCTGCGTTTCTGTTACCGATGTATTTCCAATGAAAATAGAATGGACTGTTGTTTTCTGTAAACACCGCAAATTGCTACAACGAGTACTCCGTATCCGAGACTCCCATATCAGCTCTGAGGCTCTGGGCTATTTCATCTCGAACGACAGGGTCGCGGGACATCCCACGCCATATGGAAACACACGCGACAGCCATCACGATCGAAAAGGGGAAAGCCGCAACGATTGAAATTGTTTGCAAAGCCTTCAAACCTCCGCTGAAAAGAAGTACCGCCGCCAAAGCCGCAAGGAGAGCCCCCCAGAGCGCGACTTTGCCCCTGGAGGGATTCTCCACCCCTTCCTCAGAGTACATAGCCAAAACCAGTGACGCCGCCTGTCCAGATGTTATAAAGAATGTAGCCACCAGAAGAGCAGCCAAACCGGAGAGAATTTTTCCCAAGGGATAACAGGCAAAAACCTTGTAAAGCCCTGTCGATATGTTTTCAACAACCGCCTGCCCCACAGGTGCGATGCCATTGATCTCCAGATGTATTCCCGCCGTTCCAAATATGGCAAACCAAACGAAAGTTCCTAAACTGGGAGCCAGAAGGGCACCGGTAATAAATTCTCGAACCGTTCTTCCCCGGGAAACACGGGCGATAAATGACCCCGCAAAGGGAGCCCATGCAATCCACCAGGCCCAGTAAAAAACGGTCCATCCCCCAAGCCAGTCCGCAAAAGCACCTCCATAGGGTGCCATATGGAAAGATTCCTTGATCAGGCCACTAAAATAATAGGCAATCCCATCCAGTAACGACCGTAACATGGCGACTGACGGCCCGACGAAAAACATTACGATCATGATGAGAAACGCCAGCCACAGGTTGAGATCTGATATGAGTTTTATCCCCCGATTAATACCCGATATGGCCGCACCGATATAAACAACCGCCACACCGACGATAACAGCAAGTTGAGTTGTTACAACATCTGGTACACCCAAAAGATGGTTAAGACCACTGGCTATCTGCATCGCCCCCAACCCCAGAGAGGTTCCCAATCCTGCTAGGGTAGCAAAAATAGTCAGGATATCTATAATTTGACCAAAAGCACCCCTGGCCAGAGTCTCTCCCCCCAGAGGAACAAGGATACTGCTAATCAGAGCCGGAGCTTTTCTGCGGTATTGGGCGTACGCCATAGCCAGCCCCATAACACAGAACCCCGACCAAGGATGAAGTCCCCAATGGAAAAAAGTGATCTGCATCGCCTGTGATGCGGCTTCTATGGATTTGGGGTCAGCTACGGGAGGAGCCATGAAATGCATCAACGGTTCACCAACGCTGTAGAAAACCAAACCAATCCCCATTGATCCAGAAAACAACATCGCCAACCAGGAAAAATTGCTGAATTCTGGGCGATCCCCCGGCTTGCCTAGCACAATTCTACCGAAACGACTCATGGCAATCACAACGCTGAACAGAAGCAGGGCGGACATAACCGCAATATAGAGCCACCCGAAACGATCAATTAAAAACGAAAAAACACCATTTGCCAAATTTCCTAGTCCCTGGGGACTCACGACACCCCATACAACGATACACAGGGTCACTGCAGAAGAGCCGAAAAAAACGAAATTTCGTTGGCGTCTTTCCTTTATCATCCCTCATCGCTCCTTCTCAACTCTCAAAATCTCGATGATCAGCATTTACGGTGCCGTAAAAACTGTCTGACAAGAGATATCTGTCTCCAGAGCCGATATGGCCGTCGACACCAGCTTTCTTCTGAACTCAAACTCTTGTTCCTGATCAAGAGACGGGTTTCCTAATGGGTGGGGTATGGAACTGCCCTGAACAACCCGATTCGGTCCGATGGATACAGCAATATCTGTCAGATTTGTGACCACAACAACGGGAATGCCCGCCAATTCAATTTCCCTGGCCATCGTTGCCCCGCAACGAGTACATGTTCCTCAGGTCGTGACAAGCAAGACAGCGTCGACCTGATCGTCCCGAAGAAGTGCAATAATTTCCCGTGACATTCGAGAAGCATCTTTTTGAGCCGTCCCAGTTCCTACCGTAGCGAAAAATCGCGGATACACCGCTCCAATCTGACCCTGGCGCTCCAAAGCACGCACAGCGTCTAGAGGCAACACACGATTAGGATCTTCATTTGCCGCCGCCGAATCATAGCCCGCGTGGACAGTCACGAAATCACCAGCGTTCAGGCGTTCCATACCTGCTATGTCATATGCACCCCACAGTGTGGCCGATGCAGATTGAATTCTGTCTGGGTTACCTTCAGGAACAATACCTCCAGATGTTACCAGCGCAACGGTAGAAGCCTTCATGTCAGGTACAGCAGGAGCTATTGGCACGATATCCGGTTTCGGAATAGGCAGTTCTGTCTGAAAGGGCTCGTTTTTCAACTTTTTCATCAACATATCAAACATTCGATCACATGCAGGTACCCCGTCTTTGGGGAAATACTGCCGTCGAATACCACGTCCGAAATACCCCTCTTCATCGGCAGTGCCGAGGGGCACACCAAGGGCCAATTTTTCCGCAAATCCAGCAAGGGTACCCATATCCTGCCTCATATATGTAGCCTTCCGACCACCTTTGAAAACATACGCTGATTTACGGTACAGTTCCACCCCGGGGTTTTCCTCGTTCATTGAGGTCAAAACGGGAACGCCAAACCTCTCTGAGACAGCCGAACAGACTAAGCCACACCCAACACCATATCGACCTGCCATAAAAGCTGGCCCCGCTATGAAAATATCGAAATCGACGTTCTCAAGCCAAGACAGAATCGTGGTAAGAACTTCATCTGTCCACTCGTTAATATAATTGTCACCACAAATCACAGTGTGAGTAACCTCTACATGAGGCATAAGATCATTTAACATGACAGAGCTACCGACAAGGGGAGAATGAAACGTCGGTCCAGCATCTGCGGCATCCTCGCCTCCAATTTGACCAAAGAACTGGTTGATATAATGAATGGCCTTCATGTTTATTCTCCTTAAATTTTAAAATTCCGCACAACTTTTTACGGAAAATCCGGTTTGGGCGTCACCATCCATAAAAGCCTGAGCCTCAATGGTCAGAGATCCGTCATCCCTGACACAGCCTTCCCATCCACCACCACATCCATCACGGGCTACCGATTGCAGATCTCCAAGAACCACCGGCATAGGAGGTAACTCAAACACCTCCGAAACATTTCCTGCACTGACCAAGGCGTCCGCTTCTGGACGCATGAGAACCATGGGCTGAGAAGAGCCATCCTTTCCGGTACATTCGTTTACGACTCCAACGGTTTTAATCCCAACCTTTTCAAGACTGGCGATGCTCAACATGAAGCCCACATCAGCATTCCCATACCCCTCCCGAGAGATCAAAACGCCATCAAGCCCAAGGTTCTGAGCAAGCCTAACGTCCCTCAGAACGCTGACTCGTTTTTCTGAGAGCTCCACCGTCTCGTTGCTCAGGATAACACCAATAAAATTCACAGTTTTCCCGTGCTCTCGCATCAATTTTCGAATAACGGCATTTCTCTGAAACGAGTAGGTCGACATATTGTTCGAAGCAGGCGTAAAACTCCCACCAACAACAGCTCCATCAAGAATCTCGTTGGGATGAATGTATATAGGGAGAATTCTTTTCGTATCCCACCCGTACAGTTCGGCGTTATATCCCCGATCCTCCCATTGAGCCAGAACTTTCATGATATACCCCACTCTTGGAAGACCAGCAACATCACCCCCTCTTCGCCCCAGAGGAGGAAGATCGTATACCTCCACCTCTACAGGCGTTTCGGTTCTCAAACATTCCCCCAGATATGAAGCAAGCCTCATCCCGGCTCGGCGATGCACCAGATTCTTTTTCTGGAAAGAGTGTTTCTCATCTTCCTCATCAGTATCCGCTAGGAGTACGAGATTGACCATATTTCCAAAAATCGTGTGGTCCTGAAATTCTCCTCCCATATCGATCAGACCATCTTGGAAACATCCCCACCGTCCAACAGCCAAAACTGAACATCCAGTCAAAGCGTGTACAACGCCCTCTCCGGCAGCCTCCAGTTCATCAATAAAGCCGGGGAAAACACTCTGTCCCCCAGAAATCTTACAACGCGGCTCAAAGGCATCTTTCACAGGAGTGATACGAACCATATCACCAGGATGAACGATGTGAAGCTCCGCCGTGATCACATGCCTATCCTGTAGAACAAGGTTAAGAGCTTCCTCCTTGTTAACGAAAAGAACGCCATCTTCATAGCGTGTTCTCTCTCCAAACTCCATCCGCCGCACGGGAAATGAACCAATTTCCAGACGCATAGACAGCCCCCCTTAAATAATAGGATCTCCCATATATAGGATAGCTTTTTATGAGACCAAAAAAATAGCACACTGCGGGAAAAGCTTCTCCCACAGTGCGCTATTTTTCCTGCGGATTATCCGGCTTATTCAAGCCCGCAAATGCCTTCTCTAATGCAGTACCGCACCAGATCAACAAAGGTCTCACATCCGAGCTTAGTCATGATATTTCCCCTATGAGTATTGACCGTATGTCTGCTGATACACAGAAGCATTTCGATCTCCTGAACCCGTTTCCCCTGCATAAGCAAACGGAGGATCTCCTGTTCTCTTTCCGTCAATTCGGGAACCCGAGGCTCTCCCATGAAGTCCCGGGCCTGAATGTACTCTCTCACAACAAGCGCTCCAACCCCGGTCGAAAAGAAAACTCCACCCTGAGCCACTCCCCGAATAGCTACGAGCAGACTTTCCGCTCCGCAGTCCTTGAGAACATAGCCCTGGGCTCCGACTTTCAACATCTCGGAGACGATCAAACCATCGACATGCATGGACAGAGCGATGATCCGAACCTCCGGGAAGCCTTCCCGTATCTTTCGTGTAAGGGTAACCCCGTTCATACCTGGCATGGTCACGTCGATAACGGCCACCTGGACAGCGACACGAGACAAAAACTCAAGAGCCTGTTCTCCACTCGTCGCCAAAGCTGTGACGACCATGTCATCCTGGGCATCTATCGTCTGTTTCAGACCATCCAGAACCATCTGATGGTCGTCAACCAACATCACCTGGATCACGATGCCACCAGAGAGACAGGCGCATTAACAACGACGGAGCATCCCCGCCCCGGTTCTGAGTAGACCTGTAAGCAGCCTCCTATATAGCTCAGCCTTTCCCGTATGCTGAACAGACCGAAGCCACAGGATGAGCCAAGCCCTCCTCGTTGTTCCAGCGTCATCCCCACTCCATCGTCGTCAACAACGACCGTCACAGAGTTTTCCTTACGCCGCAGAGTTGCGGACACCCGAGATGCCTTGGCATGCTTCACTATGTTCACAAAAAGCTCCCGGACAATCTGGTACAGAAGTATGGTCACCTCATCGGAGATCCCCTGATCCGAGAGCTTGCCCTTGTAGAGATACACTATACCATGAGGAAGGATCATATCCTCGCCAAGTTTTTTCAAAGCCGCTCCGAGTCCCACCTCATATAAAACGGGAGAACTGATCTGAAAGGTCAACTTCCTCGTATGGTCCATCATCGTTCGCATTTTTTCCAGGACCACCGCCATGCGTTCCCGATCCCGAGGAGTGACCAACGAACTGTCTATCGCCTTGAGGCCGTTCATGATGTCTATTAAGGTATACCCCAGACCATCGTGGATTTCTGTGGCGATGGCTCTCCGAACCTTCTCTTCCGCCAGAGAAAACTTGGTTATCAATCCCTGAAGCTCCTTACGATACGTCAACAGCCTCGCCCGACTCTGATCTAGAGCTTCTTCAGATTGCCGCCAATCGGTGATATCCAGAAAAAGCACGCCCACATATTGGGAGGACACAGGAAAAGCCATCGAGTGCAGATATCGATCCACCTCCCTGCTGTATCCCTCGAAGTGAGCATGAATGCCACGCTCAGCAGCACAAATCATGTTGTCCACCCAGACATCCTCTGGATGCGGCCAAACTTGCCCAAACGTCTTACCGATCACCGCAGCGCGACAAACCCCCATAACCTTCTCATAGGCGGGATTAACATCGACAAAACGAAAATCTTTTGCGACACCATTCTCGTCTCGAAGAATTTTATGCAAAGAGAAGGGCTCAAACAGGTTTTGCAAGATAGTTCGATATATGATCCCAACACTCCTTAAGGTTTCCTCTCGAAAGTAGATTTCTCTCAAATACCATTATAACTACATATTCAAGAGAAAAAACAACTTACCTTGACAGACGATAAAGCATGCCCATACTATAATCTGTGACATTCAAGAAAGGAGAGAACTTTCATGAGCCTTTCGGAACTCGCCGGGCACATTCCGGTGTTCGGATCGGTTATCAATGCCCTGGCTATCCTGCTGGGAACCGGCGTAGGGCTGGTTTTTCGATCGGCTATCCCGCAGAGAATCAACACCGCAGCCTTTCACGTCATCGGGCTGTTCACCCTGTGGCTGGGCACCTCCACAGCCGGGAGCACTCACAATATCCTGATCCTGGTGGTAAGCCTGGTCCTGGGTACGGTGGCAGGTGAGCTCTTGGACCTCGACAGCCAATTCAGGCGAGGAACCCAGTTCCTCCAGCAAAAGATCGGCACCTCGGGGCCCTTCGGCGAGGGGTTTATGGCGGGAACTCTCCTCTTCTGCATGGGGTCCATGGCCATCCTTGGATCCCTGGAAGAAGGGCTGGGACAGTGGCCTAAACTTCTTCTGACCAAATCCCTCATGGACGGGATCGCCTCTGCGGCCTTCGCCGTATCCCTTGGTGTTGGGGTAGCCCTCTCAGCGGCGTCGGTTCTGCTCTACCAAGGAGCCATAACCCTGGCCGCAGGTGTCCTCGCTCCCTATATGAGCCAGCCAGTGACAGACGAGATCTCTGCCGTAGGTGGCGTCATGCTCATGGGGCTGGCTCTGGGAATCCTGGAGATCAAACAGATCAAGGTGATGAACATGCTTCCCGGCCTGGCAGTGGCAGCCCTCCTAGCGTCTCTGTTCTCTTTTTAGATCTGTTTCCAGTGCTTGAACCCCTCCCCCACGACCTCCGCTACATCGGAAAGGACGATGAAGGCCCCCGGGTCCACGGACACAACGTACCGCTTGAGCTCCATGGCCTGACGACGATTGAGCACGACGACAAACATCACCCTGGATTCACCAGTGTAGGCCCCCTCGGCCCTGAGGACCGTGGCGCTTTTATTCAAATCGTCCAGGATAAATCGGCGGACGACTGCATCTTGGGATGTGATCACCGTCAATTGCTTTCGGCGGTCGAAGGACTTGAGGACATAGTCGATAGTGATGCTCTCGGCATAGAGGACCACCCCCCCCAACAGAAGTTTCTCCAAATCCACGATGAACCAGAATAGAAACAAAATAGCGATGTTGATGTAAAAGGAATACATCCCGACATCTACACCCCAGGTTTTTCGAGCGACCATAACCACCACGTCGGTCCCCCCGGTGGACCCCCCAACCCGAAAGACGAGACCGATGCCGATACCTCCGCAGACTCCAGACAGGAGCCCCGCCAACAGTACATTATCCAACATAGGATATTGAAATAACTCGAAGACGGCCACCGCCGCCGACGAAAGCAGGGAAACGTACAGCGTCCATAGAACAAAGCGAGGTGATAGAGCCCGCCACCCCCACAACAGAAGAAGCAGGTTCCCGATGGCCATGAGCCACGCCGGGGAGATGCCCCACACATAATTGGTCCACAGAGCCAAACCCGCCAAACCCGCACTGGCAAAACGGTAGGGAATAGTGAGAGCCACGATGGCAAAACTCATGATCACGGTCCCCACCGTTGTTACCACAAAGGTTCCCCATTCCTGACGAACCCAATCCACGACGTGACGGACGAGTCGACGAGACGATGTCTGAACCATGGGGCTCCCCCTTTCAACACTTAAAATACCCATTCTCAGCACAAATAAGTATTTTGCCCCAAGCCAACGAGACCATATGCAGCTATACTTCAAGAGAGATTTCTACAAGGAGGCGATACGAATGAACGTACGAAAGATCATAACACTGCTCGCTGTGGTTTTCATCATCAGCGGCACTCTGTATCTGAAAAATAACAAAGTCATCGACACCACAGCCATAGCCAAAGAAAGCGTCCAAGCGCAAACGCTCTTGCCCCAGCTCCTGGATCTCGCAGCCCCAGGCTGACCAGCGTGCGTCCAGATGGCGCGAATCCTGGAAGGATTCGAGAAAGAGAACCCCGGCGTTATGGTAAACACCGTCAACCTTATGGAGAACATGGACTACGGCAAAAAATACAAGGTACGGGTTGTCCCAACCCTGGTTTTCCTCTCCCCGGAGGGTGAGATGCTTCACCGCCAAGAGGGTGTCATGACGGCGGAACAGCTTCAAGATAAGTGGATGGAGCTGGGATATGACATATCCGAGAGCAAAAACTAGCATCAAAGGAAGGATCGTATGGGTGCTCTGATTACATCGGTTCAGGGGGCCCTTTCGGGCGCCGGAGGTGCCGCTTTTGCTGCGGCCTTCGCCTGGGGTATCTTCAGTGTCCTCTTGAGCCCATGCAGCCTGGTAAGCATTCCACTGGTCATCGGCTATATTCAGGGACAGGGAGGCTCGGGAACCAGGAATGCTCTTCTGGTCTCTGGAGCCTTTTCTCTGGGCATTTTTGTCAACATCGCCTTGGTCGGTGCGGTGATCGCATCAGCAGGAGCCCTTATGGAAGGGCTGAGCTCGGTGATGAATTACGTCGTGTCAATAGTGCTCTTCGTATTCGGGCTCCATCTCCTGGACGTGGTCACTATCCCATGGTTTGTCTCGGGATCCCTGGAGGCCGGTAATCGGCGAAAAGGCCTCTGGGGTGCCTTGGTCCTGGGATGTGTCTCTGGAATGGCCTTGGGGCCCTGCACCTTCGCGTACATGGCTCCCATGCTCGTCATCGCCATGAAAGCCGCTACCGACAGTGTTCTGCGGGGTGTTGGATTGGTGGCTCTCTTCGGCTTGGGGTACTGCCTGGTGATCCTTCTGGCTGGGACCTTCGCCGATATGCTGGACCGATACATGAACTGGACGGAAAACAGCAGAGGAACTTTTGTGGTCAACCAGATCTGCGGCTGGCTGGTTGTCCTGGCTGGGGCGTATTTTTTGTACATCGCTTGATCTGCTGCCCCTTGTAAAAAACCAACAAACGCCCCGATTATCCCTTTGTGAGGTCGGGGCGTTTCTCTTGCGTGGAATCTCCCTTGTCAGTACAATTGTCAAAAAGCTATTCGCCCCGCTGCATTCATCATGAGAGGACGTGACGTATAATGCCCACCTTGCAACGAGCACTTCAAGTCGTCCTGATCGTGGAGCTTTAAAGGTGGACATGAAGCCTGTCACACCGAAACCGTTCTCTCTGGAACGCTGGTGCACAGCCATAGCCTCGGTGCTTCTTATTCTCTGTCTGGGAGGAGCTCTGGTAAGCTTGGTGGCTCACCACTTCATGGATTGCTCGAGGATGTGGACTGATCGGATGATCCGAGACTCCCTGATCTGGATCGTCATGCTGGGAGCCGTCGAACCCCTGGGACATCGAGGACATCGCCATCTCAGACTGCTCCATCGAAGTGGTCGCCCCTTGGCTGTAGTCATGACGCTGGCCCGAACGGTAACCCAGGCAGCTGCCCTTGGATGTCTGATCTGGACGGGGTTGAAAGCCGTGGGACACGGGATGGAGGAGACAGCGGTTCTCCTGGGAGCCACCGTCATGTTGGTGGCGATCCTCCTGAGAATCCTTCGTCGAGACGGAGGGAACCCACGCCAATGACAGCTCTCATCGTAATCTTTCTCTGTCTTCTCATGGCCCTGGAGGTTCCCCTGTACGCTGTCTTTCTCTGCGCCGGCGTAATCGGCGCTCTTCTGTGGGGAGACCCTTCCTGGATCGCCAGAATCCCACGACAGATATTTGGCTCCATGGACCCATATGCCCTCATGTCCATCGTCTTTTTCATCATGACGGGGAACCTGATGAACCGATCAGGGCTCACAGAGCGGCTTCTGAACCTGAGCTGCGCCCTGACTGGCTCTCATCAGGGCGGATCGGGATATCCCACGGTGATCGGAGGCGCCTTTCTCGCGGGAGTGAACGGCTCCACCGCCGGAGCGGTTACCTTAGGCGAGCGATTCATACCAGCAATGAAGCAACAGGGATTCCCCCGGGGATACGCCGCCGGGCTCACGGCAAGTAGCGCCCTTGTGGGCCCTATTCTGCCTCCAAGCCTGTTCATGACCGTGTACTCAGCTATCACGGGAACCTCTATGGGTGGACTGTTTGCGGCAGGGATCCTTCCTGGTTTGCTCCTCGTTGGGGTAGTAGCCTGGATTCATGGTCGCTTTCAACGAAAGTATTCCCCGACAACCAGGAAACGGAGCTCATGGACCGCACAGATGAAAGCGTTTGGGCACGCTATACCGGGGCTCCTTGCACCAACAATCATCGCTGGCGGCGTGATCGTGGGGACACTATCCCCTACCGAGGCTGGAGCTCTGGCGGCAGTCTACTGCCTAATCACGGGACTGGTCATCACCGGTGAGCTCTCCCCGAGGAATGTCTGGCTGGCCCTGAGAGAGACCGTCAACTCCGCCAGCTCGGTCCTGCTTGTCGTAGGGGCATCTTCAGCTATGGGTTGGCTCCTGAGGTGGGAGGCAGCCGCTCAATCCCTGTGGACCACCGTGACCTCCTCGGGGCTGCTGGATCACCCCAGATTGTTTATGATCGCCGTGAGTCTCGCGATTTTTCTCATAGGGACGCTTATGGAGGAGGTCACCCTCCTGACGGTGCTTACCCCCCTCCTGGCTCCTCTGGGAGCCGCTGCGGGGATCGATCCGTACCACTTCGGACTGGTCATGACCTTCAACGTCACAATCGCCATGATCACCCCACCGGTGGGGGGCTACAACGAATCGGTAGCATCGGTGGAGCGAGTCCCTTTGAGACGGATCTTTCGGTGTGAGCTGCCCTTCATTATCGGGGCCCTGGGGGTTCTCCTGACCATGATCCTCTGGCCTCCAATGACGGTGTTCTTGCCCCGCCTGGCCGGGTATTGACTACCAACCGCCCAAGTTAACCCCCTCGATGGCCAGCAACCGTCGTTTCAGCGACAAGCCAGATGAAAAACCCGTCAGGGAACCGTCGCTTCCGATGACCCGATGGCAAGGGATCACCACCGGTATTGGATTCTTCCCGTTAGCGCCGCCGACGGCCCGACAGGCCGATGGTCTTCCTATGGACGCCGCCAGCTGACCATAGGAGATCGTTTGCCCATAGGGGATTTCCGTCAGAGCACGCCAGACAGTGCGTTGAAACGCCGTCCCTTCGGGAGCCAGAGGCAAGTCGAACCGACTCAGCTCCCCGGCAAAATACGCCTGGAGCTGTTCCACGGCGTTGGCCAACTCGGAGGGCATCAGCCGCCACCCTTCCGGCGGGCAGGGAGTCGTCCCCTCGAACAGGCGGATCGACCGAATGCCCTCATCGTCCTGCCCGATCAGAGCGCCGCCCCAAGACACAAAGACAAAATCGTACAACATCACCGTACTCACCTCCCTCAAGGCTCTCAGCCTTTCGCCTCGTGGTCATCACTTCTCCTCCATCGAGCCATCTCGGACCTAACCATCCATCCCCCCATCAGACCGCCCCCTACATCCATGATGGGAAAGGAGAGCCATGCTCCGTCAACGCCCATCAACGGTGGTAGTAAAATCAGAGGAGGCAGAAGAAAGAGCACCTGACGACAGAGGTTCAGGGCCAGACTCTGACGGGCTTTACCCAAAGCCTGAAAGAAAAAGGCCGATATGATGGCCACCCCCGCCATAGGAGCTCCTGCGTAGCCAATGCGAATGGCCCGGACTGCCAGATCCGCGAGAGAGCGGTTGTCATCGTTAAAAAGCCTGACCAGTAAATGAGGCACCGTCTCGGCCACAACCAGGGAGCCTAAGAAAAAGACGACGGCGGCAGTCATGGCTAGAAAGACGGTCCGACTCACTCGATCGAACTTCCCAGCCCCGTAATTATAGCCGATAAGCGGTTGAGCCCCCTCCCCGATACCAACGACCGGCATGAAGAGCAAGCTGTCCAGGCTGAAGAAGATTCCCATCGCTGAGACAGCCACTTCCCCGCCCAGGCGACTCAGAGTGCGGTTTAAAACCACCATGATCAGCACGAAAAACATCTCCATCATACAGGGAGAGAATCCCACGGTAACCATCTCGACCATGATGTCCCGTTGCGGACGGATTTCCCTCAGGTCCAGTCCCCCCATGCGCCGAACGTAGAAAGACAGGACCCACAGGGAGGCCACTACCTGGGCCAGAACCGTCCCCAAAGCCGCTCCTCGAACCCCCATATTCATGCGGACGATAAACAGCCAGTCCAAAACGACGTTGCCCCCGGCCCCCAGGATCAGGGTCCACATTGCGTGCCTGGGATGCCCCTCGGCCCGAATGAAGTAATTTCCGCAAAAACTCACGAGCTGAAATGGGACACCCCAGAGGATAACCTCCAGATAGGATCGAATCATGGGCATAAGGGCCGGGGTGGCCCCGCAGAGCCTCATGAGATCATCCATAAAGACAGCCCCCACCGATATGACCAGGATCGACGCACCCATCATGGCCATAATACCATTGCCCATGGCCGCCTGAGCCCAATCGTGTCGCCCCTCACCCAGCGCTCGGGAGATCTGAGAGGACGTCCCCACGCCAATCAGGATCCCCGAGGCGATAATAAAGAGAAAAAACGGAAAGGTCACGGTGACGGCGGCGAGACCCCGGCTCCCCACCACGTGGCCGATGAACATACGATCCACGATGTTGTACAGAGCACTGGCCACCATCCCCACGATGGCAGGGATGGAAAATTGAAACAACAGCCACCCGACCGGCTCCTGACCCATACGGCTCGATCGGCTCTTCAACGACACGGCACCCCCTCTCCTCCCCGATACGGATACTGTCGCCTCATTCTACGACAAACGGTGATGAAATGGCGTATTTCGTCGTCATCACATACAATACGGACGAGGAGGACACACCTCCGATTATTCGAAAGGGGAGAACAGCATTGAAAGCTATCGTAGGGAGCGCTGTGGAGACCATCTCATCGGGGCGACTGGAACGAGGGACCATTCTCGTCGAGAACGAAAAAATCATCGCAGTAGGGGACAACATCCCATTACCACCCGAAGCCCATATCATAGACGGCTCGGGCATGACGACCACCCCAGGGCTTATCGACGCCCACACCCACATTGGCGCATGCCCCGAGGGCATGCCCTATTCCATGACCGACGAAAACGACATGACCGATCCGGCAACTCCACAGTTGCGTATCCTCGATTCCATCTATCCCTTTGACCCAGCATTCGAAGAAGCCAGAGAGGGCGGGGTCACGACCCTTCAGGTCCTCCCCGGGAGTGCCAACGTCATCGGCGGACAGGGGGCCGTGATCAAGACGGTAGGATCGGTTGTGGACGCCATGACCGTAGCAGCTCCCTCAGGGATGAAAGCCGCCCTGGGCGAGAACCCCATCGGCGTGTATAAAAAACGAGATCAACTGCCCACAACGAGGATGGGCAACGCAGCAATCATGAGAAATTCCCTCTACCAGGCCATAAACTATAAGGCAAATAAAATTCACCACGAAAATAAAAAGGACGACGACAAGGAACCTTTCGAGATTAAGCCCGACATGGAAGCCATGCTTCCCGTCCTGGAGGGGGCTATGCCTCTCAGGGTCCATTGTCACAGGGCTGACGATATCGCCACCGCCATCCGTACAGCCGAGGAATTCGGAATCCATCTCACCCTTGAGCACTGCACCGAAGGGCACCTGATTGCCGAGTACCTGGCGTCTAAGAAGGTGATGGCTGCCGTGGGGCCCACCCTGTCCACACGCCCAAAAATCGAGCTGCGTCACATGACCTGGAATACCCTCAAGGTCTTCGCCGACCGAGGCATTCACTTCTGTATCATTACCGATCATCCGGTCATCCCGGTCCAGGCACTGATCCTCTGCGCCACCATGGCTCATAAAGCTGGGCTCCGACGTGATCAGGCTCTTCGGGCCATCACACTCTCGGGAGCGGAACACCTGGGGCTGGAGGGACGTCTGGGTTCCATAGAACCCGGAAAGGACGCCGACCTAGTCCTGTGGGATGGAGACCCTCTGGATGCCCGAACTCACGTATCGATGACCCTGATCGATGGGAAGATCGTTTACCGCAACGCCGATACATTTCTTCGATGATGCCCCTCCCCAACGCTTACACCGTAACCCAACCGTACAGGAGGCCCGCAAGGGACGAGAGAGCGACGACCAAGCCCACATAGGTCACGGTCTTTGCCGTCCCCAGCAGGCTTCGGATAACCAGCATATTGGGCAAAGAGAGAGCCGGTCCGGCCAAGAGGAGGGCCAGTGCCGGCCCTTGCCCCATTCCCGCTCCTAAAAGCCCCTGAAGTATAGGCACCTCCGTGAGGGTAGCAACATACATAAAAGCCCCGGAGAGGGCAGCCAGGACATTTGCCCTCAAAGAATTTCCTCCCACCAGGGATGACACCCAACGTTCGGAAATGAGAGCTTGATGTCCCGGACGGCCAAAGAGGAACCCAGCCAGAAGCACCCCCATTAAAAGCAAGGGGAGAACCTGAACGGCAAAGCCCAGGGATGCCTCCAGCCACTCTCCAAGATCCTCTTTCCGAAGCCACGCCCAACTGGCAACGACTACGGAGAGGACGGCAATCCCTGCCAGGATCCATTTCAGGCGGTAGAGACAGTCCCAAACCCCGTCCCCTGATGGAGAGGTTGCCCAGTTAGCCAGGATCAAAAAGGCGACCAAACTCCCTACATGCCAGATTGTCTGCCACAGAGGACATGTCTGTTCCCCGTCTGGCACCTCGGCAAATCCCTGCTGTCGTTGATCCTCATCCAAGCGGAAAATCACCGCCATGCTCAGGCCGATAACGACGGAAAAAACGACGGCTCCTAAAGCCCGGACCACCCCCAGGCGAAACCCCAGAACCCGGGCCGTCAGGGCTATGGACAGGACGTTGATGGCCGGCCCCGAGTACAGAAAGGCCGTAGCTGGACCCAGTCCGGCCCCCCGCCGGTAGATGCCAGCGAAGAGAGGGAGAACCGTGCAGGAACACACAGCGAGGATACTCCCCGAGACGGCAGCTATCGAATAGGCAATCCACCTTTTAGCCCGAGCTCCCAGGTAGGCTGTCACCGTCTGACTGCTGACAAAAACCGAGATGGCACCGGCGATAAGGAACGCCGGCAGCAAGCAAAGAAGCACGTGCTCCCTCGCGTAGTCCCGGACCATGGCCAGAGCCTCCACCGCTCCAGCCTGAACAGCCGGGGACTCCACAGGAAGCCAGTATAAAACGCCAAAGACAACGGCAATCCGTAGAGCTTTTCTCCCATCGCTCATTGGGATCTCCTTTCAACTGCACGTAACAAAAAGCCTCGGTGTATAACCGAGGCTTTTTCATTTCAAAGCATCATCTATGAGGCGTCGGACCGCCAGGGGGGTGGGAAGCCGTCCGGCCGCGACCACCGTTCCGTTCACGGCCAGCCCTGGCGTAACCATCACCCCCATATCGGCCATGGTCCCCAGGTCCGAAACCTTTTCGAAAGTATAATCAAGTCCAAGCTCTCGGGCTGCTTCCTCGGTCATTCGGGCCAGTTTGTCGCATTTGGCACACCCAGTGCCGAAAATCTGCAGGGTGACGGTCATTGTACATTCTCTCACAGACGATTCGCCATGTCGGGAAGGGATATCACGCGAGCTCCGCCGCTGTGATCACGTTGCCCAAAAGCATGGCGATCGTCAAAGGTCCCACTCCTCCGGGAACCGGGGAAATAGCCCCCGCTGCAGGCAGGACATCGTCGTAGTCTACGTCACCCACGATACCCGTCTCGGTGCTGTTTATCCCCACATCCACCACCACGGCCCCAGGTTTAATCATGTCCTTTGTGATCATACGGGGCCGCCCCACAGCGGCAATCACGATATCGCCGGAGCGAACCACCTCAGCCAGATTTTCAGTTCGACTGTGACACAGGGTCACAGTGGCGTTTTTCTCCAGAAGAAGCAAGGCTACGGGCTTGCCCACGATGGTGCTTCGACCCACCACAACAGCGTGCTTGCCCTCCAGCTCCACGCCGTATTTCTCCATGAGGTACATAGCTCCCTGAGGGGTACAGGGCCGGAGAGACGGCAGGCCCGCGAGAAGACACCCCAGGTTCGCGGGATTCGACCCATCGACGTCTTTTTCAGGGGCGATAGCTGCCTGAACTCGTTCGTTGGAAATCTGTTTGGGCAGAGGCATCTCCACCAGAATACCGTGGACCTTGGCATCTGCGTTCAATCGAGCTACCAGCTGGATAAGTTCATCCTCTGACGTATCTTCCGGCAACTGATAGAAGGAGAAAGCTACCCCCACAGAATCACAGTTTTTTCGCTTCTGCTCAGCGTACACCTTGGACGCCGGATCATCGCCCACCAGGACGACTGCCAGAGCTGGCGCAACTCCTTTTTTCTTGAGGACCTCAACCCTGGTTCGAAGATCCTCCTTTGCCGCCTTGGCCGCAGTGCGACCGTCCAGAACGACTTGCTCCATTTCATTCTCCTCCTGTCATGTGAGATGTCAGAGCAAAACAGCCCCGAGTTATCGCCGATAAAACCAACTTTTTTAATAATACCATTCAAAAAAAATCCTTCAAGATATGGTGTCTCTGCCGATATAAGCAGGAAGAGCTTGCTCCTCATCCTTAAGAAAACTCCTCGGACGAGGCCAGTTTCCTGACATAGAGGTCCATCTGAGGGAACGGAATCTCGATACCCTCCCGGTCGAATACATCCTGGATTTTATACCGAAGGTCGCTGGTCACGGTGCTGGGATAGCCTCGACGAATGTCGACCCAAAAGTACAGGATAAAGTCCATCGAGCTGGCCCCATAGTCGGAGAACAGAACGTAGGGTTTCGGATCGTTGAGGATAACTTTGTGTTCCTTGGCCATTTGAAGAAGGAGCTCCTCCACCTTGCGGGCTGGAGTGCCGTAGGCCACGCCAATCTCGAGTTTACCCCGAATAACCTTGTCGGAGAGGGTCCAGTTAGTAATTCGGTTCTCCAGAAAATAGCTGTTGGGGACCACCACGTCGATGCTATCGAAAGTGCGGACCTTGGTAGAGCGAGAATCAACCTCCAGCACCGTAGCGGTGACATCCTCGAACTGGACGATATCGTTAATCTTAAACGGCTGATGAATCATGATAATAAATCCGCTGATTAGGTTATTAAACAGATTCTGGGCACCGAACCCCACGGCGATGGCGATGGCACCTCCCAAGAAGGCAAAGGCCGTCAGGGGGACATTGACGATCTTCAGAGCAACGAGGAAACTACTACACAGCAGGATGTAGTAAAGGAGCTGCTCAATGGCGTGAACCACGGTCACCTCCATCCTTTTGGAATGAAGGAGCAACCATCGCCGGGTGAATCTGGCCACCCTGCGGCTAGCCAGAAGGCCCAGAACCAGAATGAACATAGCGATGACAAATTCCTTGAGCCGTACAGCATAGCCTCCCACATACCACAGCTCGGTGTTCAGAAGCTGAGCAATTCGGTTCCGCCATAAAGAAGAGACCTTCTCGGTGATGTCTACCGTACTGATCCTATCGACTATCTCATCAAGAAGTCGCTGGTTCATGGTATTCAAATCGATAAGGAGAGCCATGTACGCCATGTTCTGGACCATGATGGCATCCAGAACCTTGCCCCGTTCTTTCAGGGATGCTGCCTCCGCTTTGCTCAGATCGGCCTCCTCCTGCTCCTTGTCCAGAGCCGCAGAGCGAGAAAAGAGGGCCGCCTGATATTTCTGCTGAGCGATGATGACGTCCTCAAAACGCCCCATTCTCTTCTTGACCTCATCCCGCTCCTTAATAAGCACGTCAGCACTGACCCCGGTTCTCTGGAGAAGCGAACATCGATCTATCCAGATGTCCCGCATCTCGTTGGCAAAGCCGATCATCTCCTGAGTTTGCTCAGCCGACAGGTGGAGATATTCTCGACGAAGGTCGGCCAAGGCAAAGATTCGCTGAGCCTTCTTCGTTGCCTTCTCCCCCGTGGCAACGCTCAGGTTGGCATGGGCCTCAGCATAGGCCGTCTCGGCTTTTGCGACCTGTGCCTCCAGAGCTTCACTCCTCTGGCTGAGCTTTTTCAGGTGATCCTCATGCCGAGCGATACCGCTCTCCAGGTCGTTCTTATCGAAGATCAGGTTCCCATACACATATTTTCGAGCCTCCTCCACCTGCCCTAAGCGGAGCTCTGCGGCTTTCTTCTGAAGATTCAGATTCTCCAGGTTTTTCTTGAGATACGCCAAGGTCACTTGCCACAGCTCCTCCTGAAGTTCAGCTTTCTGGAGGAGCCACTGCTTGGCCAACTCCTGATCGGTACCTTGAGCCTTTTCAAACTCACTCTGAGCAAGACGCAGGAGCTTCCCGGATTCAGTCAGTCGGTCTTGAGCGCTGACGATAGCTTTCTGCTCCCGGAGTACAGCATCGCCTAGCCCCTCTTTTTTCACGACCAAATCGTCGACATTCCTCAGGTACGAGTCGTAGTACGTCAAGGTGTAAGGCGGCTTCTCCTCCAAGGCAAGCTTAGCCTGATCGGAATCCAGAAGCCGCTTCTCCACCTCGACTTTCAGGGGAGCCGTCTTCTCCGTAGCGGTAGATAGCCGTCTGTAGAAATTCTGAAGCGCTGCAAGGACGGTGATTCGGTCCTCCACATCGGCCTCGGTAACCCCAAAACGAGCAGCCGACTCGGCTATAGGAACCGCAGACCATTTCCCCATGGTCTGCTCCAGCTGGACCACCCGCATCTCGCCGAACTCCTTATCACCCAGATCTGAAGACGTACTTACCTTCGGCTGGGATGACTGATCGCCTGACGTGACGGCCTGCACCATACATGGAGATATACCCCCCGACAGGAACAGAAGAAAAATGACGAACAGGACTCGAAGAGTATTTCTTATCATAAACATCGGCCTCCTTGCATCGATTTTTTTATACTACCACATACCCTTTTGTGCGGGTGAAGGAGGGTGTATCATAATAGACATACGATTATAGATTCAGAGGTGAGACGAGATGAAACTCTATATCAGCGTCGACATGGAGGGAGCCACTGGAATAGTCCGATCAGAGCAAATTCGGGCGGAGTCGCCTGAATACGGTTTTGGGCGACGTATGCAGACCGGCGATCTTCTCGCGGCCCTTGAAGGAGCTTTTGATGGCGGAGCTACCGAAGTTCTGATCAACGATTCCCATGACCGGATGATCAATATCTCGCCATCGGACCTGGATCATCAGCCGGGTTCGGTTTCTTTGATCTCGGGTTCCCCCAAGCCTCTGGGCATGATGGAAGGGATTCAGGGATGTGATGCCGCTGTGTTCCTCTGCTATCACGCCAAGGCAGGGACGACAAAGGCCGTCTTAGATCACACCATCTCCGGGAGAGCCATCTATCAGGTTTTTTTGAACGGTATAGAAATGGGCGAGACGGGGCTCAACGCCGCCACAGCAGCTCAGTTTGGGATCCCCGTAATCGCGGTCACCGGTGATCACGCCCTCTGCCGTGAGGCTCAGGCCCTTCTCGGTGACGATTTGGTCGTCTGCCAGGTCAAGGAAGGAATGGGGCACAGCACCGCTCGATGCCTGCCTCCTGACGCCTCACACACTCTCATTCGAGACGGCATCTCAAAAGCCACTCAACAACTATGTAAGGGGAAAAAAACTCCACCGCCGATGGATATAGGCTCGGGAACGTTCCGCCTGGACCTGGTCTTTCACTACGCATCCCAGGCCGACAACGCCGCTATAGTTCCAGGAACGATTCGACTGGACGGCCGGACTGTCCGAGTGGAGGGAGAAGGCATGGATACTATGAGGCAATGGGCGGGAGCACTTATCTCCCTGGGAGGATCTGTAGCGTTCTGAGAGACCAAATATGGCTTGACACTCAATCTTAAAAATTCTATCATTGCAACACATTTGCAATGACACTTCGTGCACCAGCGCGAATGGACGAAAAGGGACCTCAGGTCCTGAGAAGGGGGACGTCCTTTGGGCAGGTTTATCGTTCGACGGTTGCTTTTAGCTATTCCCGTGCTGATTGGGGTATCGATCATTGCATTTCTGATTCTCCACCTCTCTCCCGGTGACCCGGCAGAGCTTTTGGCTGGGGATGAAGCTTCTCAGACCGACATCCAGATTATCCGGGAAAAGTTCGGGTTGGATCGCCCCCTTGGAACTCAGTATCTTTTATTCATTCGGGGCGTGATCACCGGCGATCTGGTCTCCATGAAATACGATGTCCCGGTGATGGAGATTGTAGGGACCAGGTTAAAAAACACCCTGATCCTCTCATCGGCAGCTATCGTCATCTCGGTATCAGTGGGCATCGCTGCTGGAGTTCTCTCAGCGGTCCATCGATATTCCTGGGTGGATTACACCTCCACCTTTATCGCTCTTCTCGGCGTCTCTATGCCCGTATTCTGGTGGGGCCTCCTGATGATCCTTTTGTTCTCGGTAAATCTCATGTGCCTTCCCTCGGGGGGGATGGGAGGTTTCCGTCACCTCATTATGCCTGCTATCGCATTGGGGACGGCGTCCACAGGGATTATCGCCCGGATGACCCGCTCCAGCATGTTGGATGTCCTGCAACAGGATTACATCACCACCGCCAAAGCCAAGGGCCTTCTGCGCCGGCTGGTGATTTACCGTCATGGGCTGAGAAACGCCCTCATCCCCACCGTAACCGTCATCGGCCTTCAGTTTGGCTATATGCTGGCCGGGGCCGTCCTCACCGAGACGGTCTTCTCCTGGCCGGGCATCGGTCGACTTCTGGTCAACTCCATCATGGGGCGGGATTACCCAGTAGTTCAAACAGCTCTTCTGGTGATCGCCCTTATCTTCGTGCTGGCGAACCTGGCAGTGGACATGCTCTACGCCTTGCTGGATCCAAGGATTCGCTACAATGACTAACCATCTTGCGCCAGGCCGCACCTCTCACCTGACCATCATCTGGCGGCGATTACGCCGGAGTAAAACCGCCGTCCTTGGGCTGGCTATCGTTGGTTTATACGTGTTCGTTGCCCTGGCTGGACCCTTCATCGCCCCCAGAGACCCTCTGGCCCAGAATCTGAACGACGCCTTCTCTCCGCCTTCGGCACAACACCTTATGGGATGTGACGAATTCGGTCGGGACATATTCAGCCGGATCATCTACGGTGCCAGAGTTTCCTTAATTATCCAGTTCAACTCGGTGGTGATCGCCCTCTTCCTTGGTGTAGCGCTGGGAGCACTCGGGGGATATTTCGGCAGCTTTATTGACGAGCTCATCATGCGATTCATAGACGTGATGCTGGCCTTCCCGGGAATGCTCCTGGCCCTAGCCATCGTCGCTATGCTGGGGCCTAACCTGACCAACCTCATCATCGCTATCGGCATCTACTCTGTACCTCAGTTTGCTCGAATAGCTCGAGGATCGGTGATCTCCGTGAAGAAAAACGACTACGTCACGGCAGCCCGGGCTATCGGCGAATCCCATCGAGCGGTCATTCTCCGGTACGTACTCCCTAATTCTCTGTCACCTATCATAGTCCAGACGACCCTTCGGATGGCAACCGTCCTGCTCACCGCCGCTGGTTTGGGTTTTCTGGGATTAGGAGTTCAGCCCCCCACGCCTGAGTGGGGCACCATGCTGAGCGGGGCTCGAATGTACCTTCGAACCGCCCCTTTCGTGGCCTTTTTCCCCGGTCTCGCCATCATGCTCGTTGTGCTGGGATTTAATTTTTTTGGCGACGGGCTCCAAGACGCCCTGAACCCGAGGCTGAAGGAGTGACGTCATGAACGCCCCAATTCTCGAGGTCACCGATCTCTCTACATGGTTCTACACGGAGGAGGGCATCGTCAAGGCTCTGGAGAAGGTGAGTTTCTCACTGGCTCCTGGGGAGATCCTTGGCATCGTTGGCGAGACGGGCTGCGGTAAATCGGTAACCACCCGGTCCATCATGGGACTGATCCCCCAGCCGCCGGGAAAGATCGTGGAGGGACGAGCCCTGTTTCAGGGAACCGACCTGTTTCGTCTGTCCGACGAAGAGCTCCGTTCCGTTCGAGGGAGTGAAATCGCCATGATTTTTCAGGATCCAATGAGCAGCTTGAACCCGGTACTTCCGGTGGGATTTCAGGTAGAAGAAGCCATCCAGGCCCACGGAGCCGTCCCGGACCGGGAGGCAAAACGCCGGGTCCTGGAGATGTTCGAAAAAGTCAACATTCCCGATCCGACCAAGGCGGTGAACCGTTTCCCCCATCAGTTCTCTGGAGGGATGAAACAGAGGGTCATGATCGCCATGGCTCTGTCTTGTTCTCCCCGGCTCCTCATCGCCGATGAGCCCACAACAGCCCTGGACGTTTCGATCCAGGCCCAGATTCTGTCTCTGATCAAAGAGCTCCAACGGGATCTGGGAAGCTCCATCGTCCTTATATCCCACGACCTGGGGGTGATCGCCACCATGGCTCAGAAGGTTGCAGTGATGTATGCCGGAAGCGTCATCGAGTACGGCTCGGCGGAACAGGTTTTCGATGCCCCCCTTCACCCCTACACGATGGGACTCATGGGGGCCATCCCCAGACTGGATCGAGATCAGGAGAGCCTGACGGTCATTCCGGGCTCACTGCCAAACCTGATCCACCTGCCCGAAGGATGCAAATTCAGGGAAAGATGCTCCGAGGCCGAGCCGATCTGTGCCAAGGGACGCCCCCCTCGGCTCGACAAAGGGAAAGGACACGAGGTGGCCTGTTATGTCCGTCGTTGAGGTTTCGGGACTGGTTAAACACTTTCCCGTCGATAAGGGGATCGTCTTTCCAAAGATCGTAGGGCACGTAAAAGCCGTGGACGGGGTTTCCTTCTCTATCGACTCTGGCCGGACCCTGGGGCTGGTAGGCGAATCGGGGAGCGGTAAATCAACAACGGGCTCCATGATCCTTCGGCTTCTGGAGCCCACGGCGGGCACCATCCAATTTCATGGAGAATCGATCACCCACATGGACGACCAAGCTCTTCACGCCTTTCGATGCAAGGCTCAGATGGTCTTCCAAAACCCTTTTGCCTCCCTGAACCCCAGGATGATCGTCCGGGATATCGTGGGGCGAGTCCTCAAGGTTCACGGCGAATCGGACGAGGACCGGATCACCCAAGCTGTTCTGGATATTCTCAGGGAGGTGGGGCTCAAGGAGGAACACATGACCCGCTATCCCCACGAATTTTCGGGTGGTCAGCGACAGCGGATTGCCGTCGCTCGAGCCCTGATCTCCAACCCGGAATTTGTGGTTCTGGACGAGCCCACTTCGGCTCTGGACGTGTCGGTCCAGGCCCAGATTCTGAACCTTTTCAAGGACATCCAGCGAGATCGGGGGCTCTCGTACCTGTTTATCTCCCACGATCTGAGCGTCGTCCGCCACATCAGCCACGACGTGGCTGTTCTCTACCTGGGGAAAACCATGGAATACGCTTCAAAGGACGCTCTGTTCACCTCGCCCAGGCACCCATACACCCAGGCTTTGTTGGAAAGTATCCCCAAACCCTTCATCACAGGTGAAGCCATTGAGGACAAGGTTATACGGGGGGATATTCCCAGTCCTATGACCCCCCCGTCGGGGTGTCGATTTCATACCCGGTGTCCTCGGGCCGATGATTTATGTCGGACCGAGGATCCCTTATGGAGGGAGGTGGCACCAAGGCATTTCGTTGCCTGTCATCAAGCGTAGGAGAAACCGTCAAAGAGAAAAAGGAGACAAAAAATGAAAGGAGGGAAATACACATGATAAGGAACCAAAAGACACTTGTCCTGGCACTGATCGTCCTGTTTGGGGCATTGGCCCTGTCAGGGGCGGCCTTTGGAGGAGGTAAGGATCTGATCATCGCCAAGGGAAGAGAAGCTCTGGCCCTGGATCCTCAGGACATCTCAGATACGCCTTCGGAGGAGGTCAACCACGCCATCTACGAGGGATTGGTCACCTTCGATCCAGAATTGAAGATCGTGCCGATGTTGGCCACCAAGTGGAGCCATTCCGACGACGGGTTAGAATGGACCTTCACTCTCCGAGAAGGGGTCACCTTCCACAGCGGCGCTCCTCTGAATGCCGAGGCCGTGAAGATCAATTTTGATCGAATCCTGAACGGCTCCTACAAGCGAACATCACTCTACGCTCCTGTCATCAATGAGGTCTCCGTGGTCGACGAGCACACGGTCCGATTTACTCTGAAAGAGTCCTTCGGCCCCTTCCTGAACATCTTGGCCCACACGGCGGGTCTCATCCTCGATCCCACGTACGTTCAGGACGAGAAGAAGAACGCCGAGATCAAGTTCAAGCCATCGGGGACCGGTCCCTTTATGCTTAAGAACTGGGAACAGGGAGATTCAATCACGCTGAAGGCTTACAAAAAATACTGGCAGGGTACGCCTAAGCTCGACCGGGTCATCTTCAAGACAGTGCCCGAGGACAGTGCCCGGGCCATGATGATTGAGACCGGCGAGGTGGATATTGCCGAGCAGATCCCTCCCACCGACGTGAAACGTCTGGAGAAAAACGACAGGGTGGACATGAGGGTTCTGCCTTCCATCACAGTCCAATTCGTCGCCGTCAACTGCCATAATCCCATCCTGAAAGATCCCGCGATTCGCCAGGCCCTGGCCCACGCCATTGACCGCCAGGCTATCTGTGATAAGATCCTTTTGGGCTACGCTGAACCTATCAACTCCATGATTGCTCCCTTGGTCAACGGGTACAGCGAGGTGCCGGGCTTCACCTACAATCCCAAAAAGGCCGCTGAGATTCTGGAGAAAGCCGGATGGATCGATACTGATGGCGATGGCATTCGAGAGAAGGATGGGGTAAAACTATCCATCGAGTTCTGGACCCACGGTCGGGATACCCTCTCTCTGAAAGTACCTCAAGCCGTTCAATCCTTTGCCTCAGCGGTAGGATTTGACTGCAAAATGAAAGTCATGGATTGGGGGGCTTTCTTAGCCGCTACGGGCAAGCCCCTGGAGGAAAGTACATCTCAGCTTATGTGGCTGGGCTGGAGTCCATCCACGGGCGATGCCGACTGGGTCTATCGTCCCCTTGTCTACTCGGAAAACTGGAAACCCAAGGGCCCCAACCGAACGTTCTACAAAAACGAAGATGTGGATAAAGCTATCGTGGTGGGCTTCCACAGCGTAGACCAAACCGAGCGTAAAGCAGCGTACAAAAAGGCCCAGGAGATCCTGAACGTCGAGCTTCCCTGGATTCCCTTATATACCAGGAAAACCCTGCACGCTTTCAGCAAAAAACTTCACAACCTGGAATATCTGCCCCTGGACTTCGTGGTTATCTCCCATATCACGGACAAAGACTGACGATCCCGGGGTCAAGCGTCGAGAGCTCCCTTCTCACGAAGGGAGCTCTTTTAATTCAGGAGGTCTTATGTGTATTTCTCTCTTGCTCTTTCTCTCTCTTCTGCTCATCTTTCTCCATGTGACTGCCGCCCGTGCCTGTACCTGCATCGTTGTAGGACGAAAGGCATCTGCCACCGGCCGGGTTCTCGTCGGGCATAACGAGGACGATCCGGGGCGCTGCGTCGTTGCCCGCCACCTGGTAGCTCAGGGGACACGCCCAAAAGCCTTTGAAACCGCCTTTGAGCCCTGCTCACCATCGCTTGACCGCTCAGGCCCCTCACTGGGATATATATGGTCCCAGGTTCGAGGCTGCCCCGGGCTCTCAGGCGCTGACTGTTTTTTCAACGAACGAGGTGTCTTCATCGCAAGCGACAACTGCCGCCCCTCCCGGGAGGATAACGAACCGGATTTGCGAGGAGGCGGTATCGGTTATGGGCTTCGGCTTCTTTTAGCCGAACGGGCCACCTCGGCACGACACGGCGTTCAAATCGCTTCCGACCTCTTAAGCACCTACGGCTACAGGGAGCCAGGTCGATGCTACACCATCGCCGACGCCAACGAAGCCTGGATGATCCAGACCATCCGGGGCGTCCACTTCTGTGCCCGACGGGTGGACGACGAGCAGGTGGCCTTCATCCCCAACCACTACACGATAGACATGCCTACAGAAGGCCCGGACTGCCTTCTGTCATCGGGCTTCGTCGACATGGCGCACCGTAAAGGCTGGATTCCCGACTCCGGCCCGTGGACATTCGCCTCAGCAGCACAGAACCCATCGGGCCGTGACAAACCGGGCAATACGTTCCGCCACCGCCACGGGCTCCGGGCCATAACGGGAACCACCTGGGATGGTCCCCTACCTTTTCAGGTCAAGCCCGCACAACCTCTCGCTGTTCCCGACGTCATGGCGATCCTGCGGGATCACTACGAGGGAAGCGAAGACGACCACCGAGAAGGCCCGATTCCCTCGCCCCATGCCTCAGCACCCAGACGAATCTGCACCACAACCACGTTGGAGTCGATAATAGTACAATTTCGAGACGAGCCCGAGCTGACAACCCTCTGGACCGCTCAGGGACGCCCCTGCACATCGCCCTACGTCCCATGGTACGGTGGCATCGTAGGGATGCCCCGTGATCTGTGGATTGAGAACCCTGACGATGCCCTGAAACACCATTTTCACATACTACCCGAGAATCTGGCCCCCGAAGAGCACCCCTGGTGGCGACTCCAGGGCATGCAAACCCTGCTGGATGGCCAATATGATCACCAAGCCAAAAGGATTCAGGGGCACATAACTCAGACGGAACGCCTCTGGCTCGAACAAGACGAACGTATCGTCGCCAAAGCCAAGAAGATACTGGATCAGGATCGAGAGAAAGCCATGGTATACCTCACCGAGCAAACGGCCACACGCTGGAGCCAGTCCGATGACATGGTCAAAAATTTCGACTGCGAACTTCCCTGCGTGACGCTGAAGGCCTCGCCCTCCGTCGTGCCCAAGGAGCCCCGGGGAGAGATCACCCTCACCGGAACAGGTCCGCTGCCACAGGAGGATACCCTTCGATTCGGCCAGGAGATGCAAAACACCACGACCTGGGGAACAGCTGTTGAGGGGTCCCTCCGTCCCCTCGAGAACGACACTTGGTCCGTCCGGTTTCGATTTCGGGAACTCACCGAGACGTGGCTCGTCTGCCGCAGCCGTTTCTGGTTATACGGAAAAAGTCAGGATGACCGCCCTCTTGTCGGATCAGTCATTTTGGACGTAGATAAAAACACAAAAGAAAGGAGCTGAAAAAACATGTCGAGAAAAGACGAAGCATTGCGATTTCTGGACGAAGCCGGGATCTCCTACACAATCCGGGAGCACGACCCCGTCGATACCATCGCGGACATGGAGGCCTTGGGACTCGACAAGGAAGGTCATATCTGCAAGAACCTGTTCCTTCGAGACATGAAGGGGAAAAAACACTTCCTCGTGGTTATGAGCAAGGACAAACAAGCCAACCTCAAAGGACTGGCCGGGGCACTCAAATCGACCAAGCTCAGCTTTGCGTCGGATAAGAGACTGGCAAAATATCTGGGCCTTGCTCCCGGCGGAGTCTCACCTCTGGGAGTGATCAACGACGTCAATCACGAAGTGCACGTGGTCTTCGACAACGACCTCCCTAAACACCCCATCGTAGGGATCCACCCCAACGATAACAGAGCTACTCTCTACCTGGCCTTCAAGGATCTGGAAAAAATAATCCGGGAGCAGGGGAATACAATCTCCTTCGTCACCGTCCTTTAAGATTACCGAGGCCTCAGAGCCAAACTGATAGCCAGGATGATGACTTTTTTACAATCATTAGCAGGACTCATGACCTGAAATTGACGTATGACGACGAATGCGGCCTCACAATGAGGCCGCATTCGTCGTTGCACAGAATCGTACGTTTAGGAGTCTAACTCCTTGATTTCCATATCGAAGACCAAGAACAGTCAGATGCCTTTATTCCTTCCTCGGTGGCTCGGCGAAACGTTCTAACTGAAAGGCCACGTAGAGCCGAAGACACTCCCGAAAGTCCCGGACGTTCACTCCGAGGATATCCTCCACTTTATTCAGACGATACAGCAGGGTATTTCGATGAATGTGAAGGCTTCTGGAGGCTTCTACGAGAGAAAACCCTCCATCACACCACTGAATGATCGTGTCCCGGAGGATCGTCCAATCCCTGTGAGGCTTCAGATCCCGAACGATTCGATGGACAAATCGGTTTCTCTCCGCAGGAGGGATGTGGACAAGCAGTTCCTCCACTCTATATTCCCAGACTGGAAAGACCCCTGGCCCCTGGCGAAATTTCTTTCCCAGGCTCAGGACATTCCATGCCTCTCGGTAGGCGGACGCAAGTTCCTCCAGTCCCGAGGATGCCGACCCTACTCCTACGGCCACCTTGTGCTCCAGCTGAGCCAGAGCCTCAAGCACCGACTCTCCTACCGCTCGTCCCTCAGCATGCCACAGATCGTTCGTCAAGCCCTCAGGCAAAGCGTAGAGGATCACGTACCGATTGTTTCCCATCATGGAGACCAGATGAGCCCGATCTTTATGGAAGAGATCCCGGATCACCCGGAGAATCCTGTTTTTTGTGGACTGGATGATCACCTCAGCGTCGGGCCCCTCGGATCGAATTTTATGGGCATACCGACCAAACTGGTACAGATCGACCCCCATAGGCATATATCGTCTGGAGGGATCATATCCAAACTCTCTGGCCCGAGCTAAGAGGTTTTTTCTATCGTGGCCACCCCGAACGTAGTGGACCATGTCGGAGACCACGGTCTGAAGGGACTGCTCCCGATACTGGGCGACCTCCAAAAGCCTTTTTTCCCGAATCATAATCTCAATATGTTTTTTCACGATCAGGGCAAAGGGACGAACGTCCCAAGGGGTTCCCCGAATGGCCATGGTCCCCACCACGTCACCGGAGAAACCGGAAATGGGATAGGTCACTCCAGGATAGGTCCCTTTAAGTCGAGAGGCCTCAGCATCGTCCACGGACTCTCCAAGACCGGATCGGATAACGTTAAGCGATGCCTCATGCAGACTCCCTACCCGCTCTGGTTGGCTTGAGCCTATGATAATCCCGTCCAAGTCGGTTATGAGAACAGCATACCCGATAACATCAGAAGTCGAACAGGCAATCTCCTGAGCGTAGCGTTTCACCCATTTCATCTCCTTTCCGATCACAATTATACTCTTTGTACAAAAAAAAACCATCGAAGCAAAACCCCATCATTGTCTTTGGACGATGAAAGTGCCTTTGTGTGCCTGTACACTACATCAGGGGGAAAGATTCCTTAACACATAGTCGATTGGTAACTTATGTACACATTACAAGGAGGCATGTCTGATGAGGTTAGAATTGAGGCAGGTGCTCGTGAAGGACGTTCAATGGGGCGGGCCCACCAGGGTTGAAAATCACGTTCTCTACGTGGACAAAGAGGCGCTACTTGAAAAGCTGAGTGACGATGACCGCATTGAGAGCTGGGAGGTGGATCTTGCCCGCCCCGGCGAATCCGTGCGCATCATCCCCGTTAAGGACGTAATCGAGCCTCGGGTTAAGCTGGAGGGCGGCTGCGGGTTCTTCCCGGGAGTCCTTGGCCCCAACGAGACGGTAGGCAGCGGTGCGACATTGGTCCTCAAGGGAGCTGCTGTGGTCTCAGCCGGCCCCATCATGGCCTTCCAGGAGGGCTTTATTGATATGAGTGGCCCCGGCGCTGAGCACACGCCTTTCTCCAAGACTCAGAACGTGGTCATCCTCGCCCAGCCTAAAGACGGGCTGGAGAAACACCAGTACGAAGAGGCTCTTCGGGTGGCCGGCCTGAAAGTGGCTCTGTACCTGGCAGAGAGTTGTACCGACGCCAAGATCGACGAGGTGAAAGTCTTTGAAAAGGGTACAGTGACCGAGGAAGCGCTGAAATATCCCAACCTGCCCAAGGTGGTTCACCTGTGTATGTGCATCACCCAGGGGCTCCTTCACGACACGTATCTTTACGGTGCCGATATGAAGTCGATTCTCCCCACGCTGGTTCATCCCAACGAAATTATCGACGGTGCCATGGTCTCCGGCAACTGCGTCTCTGCCTGCGATAAAAACACCACATGGCATCACGTAAACGACCCGGTCATTCAGGAGCTCTACGCCCTCCATGGCAAGGAGATCAACTTCTTGGGGATGATACCCACTCTGGAATCCACGGTTCTCGCTGGCAAGGAGCGCACGTCGTCCTTTAACGCAAAACTTGCCCACGAATTGGGAGCTAACGGCGTTATAATCACCGAGGAGGGCTACGGAAACCCAGATACGGATATCTGCATGAACGTCCGCAAGTGTGAGGCTCTGGGCATCAAGACGGTGGTCATTGCCGACGAGGCCTCGGGCACTGACGGATCCAGCCAGGGGTTGGCCGACGCAACGCCAGAGCTGACGGCATTCGTCTCCGCTGGCAACGTAAACGAGATGCTCGAGGTTCCGGCCATGGACAAGATCATCGGTTACCCCGAGTCTATCGCCCATGTCTCGGGCGGTGCAGCAGAAAGTCTGAGGGAGGACGGCTCCATGTACGTCGAGCTCCAGTCCATCATCGGATCGACCTGCGAGATCGGATCCAATCGGTCCGGTTCTCTCTGGGTGTAGGCGGGGAGGAATATATCATGACATACAGAATTGTCCATTACATAAATCAATTCTACGCTGGAATCGGCGGAGAGGAGCAAGCTCATGTAGGCCCCGAGTCCCGGGACGGAGCCGTCGGCCCCGGGATGGCACTGGCTCAGGCTATGGGGAGTGATGCCCAGATCGTGGGCACGGTAATCTGCGGCGACAGCTACTACGGCGAGAACATGGATCAGGCTCGAAAGGCAGTCTTGGACATGATTGCCGCTTTCAAACCTGACGGAGTGGTGGCTGGACCGGGCTTTTTCGCCGGTCGGTACGGTGTTGCCTGTGGCGATGTCTGTGCCTCCGTGGAGGAGACCCTTAAGATCCCTACGGTAACTGCGCTGTATCCCGAGAACCCAGGTGCCGAGATGTACGCACCCAAGACCTACATCGTCAAGTCCTCAGACAGCGCTCGCGGCATGAAAGACGCCGTCGAAAAAATGGCGACCCTGATCTTAAAGAGAGTCAAGGGAGAGGCTATGGGTTCCGCTGACGAGGAAGGCTACCTCTCCAGAGGCGCCCGAAAGGTCTTCTTCCACGAGAAAACCGGAGCTCAGCGAGCCGTGGATATGTTGCTGAAAAAGATGAAAGGCGAGCCCTTCCAAACCGAGTACGAGATGCCAGTTTTCAAGAAAATCGCCCCCTCGGCGCCCGTCAAGGACCTGAAGAAGGCCACTATAGCCTTGATTACCTCGGGTGGGATCGTCCCCAAGGGGAATCCCGACAAGATCCGGGTCTCCTCCGCCGAAAGTTACGGCCGGTATGACATCACCGGAATAGACGACCTGAACGCCGAGAACTACGAATCCATCCACGGCGGCTATGACACCACCTGGGCAAACGAAAATCCCGACGTGGTTCTGCCTCTTGATGCCATGCGCCAGCTTGAAAAAGAAGGCGTCATCGGCAAGCTCCACAAATACGTCTACTGCACCACGGGAACCGGTACCGCCGTGGCACATGCCGAGAGGTTTGGCCAGGAGATCGGCGAAGAGCTGAAGGAAGCTGGAGTCGACGCCGTTATATTGACCTCCACCTGAGGCTCCTGCACTCGATGCGGTGCATCGATGTCTCGTGAGATTGAAAAACTGGCCGATATTCCCGTAGTCCAGATGGCTACAATCGTACCCATCATGTTGACCGTGGGTGCCAACCGGATCGTCCCGGGCGTGGCCATCCCCCATCCCCTTGGAGCCCCCGACCTGGGGCCTGAGGGGGACTTAAAGACCAGGAAAAAACTGCTCACAAAGGCCTTTGAAGCTATGACAACGGCCATTTCAGAGCAAACAGTGTTCAAAGCCTTCTAAGCATACTCACAGCGCACCATATCCTATGAGAGGGGCGGTCTCTTTGAGGCCGCCCCTCCCCCCCTGAAAGGATTGAGCTTATGATGATCGTGGTGACCAACAACGAGAACGTACAAGCTATCGTCCCGTCGGTGGACTGGGTCGAGGGCACCCCCTTGGACGTAATCACCCGAGTGGAAACTCTGCTCCAACAGGGCTATAGACTGGTCACCAGTCCACTTTCAGCCAACAACAGATTAAACCGATCACCCTATCGCTCGGTGATCATGAGCTCCACCTCTACCTGGAACGGAGACGACTTGGCCCTTCTGCAACGAGCCCGCTCGCTTATAGAACGTCAAGGGATGGTCTCGGACAAGAGCGCCGAGGCTGATTATCGGTGGCTTGACGCCGAATTAACCCGCGTGGCCTGGGGACAAAGTTCATACGGGGACATGGAGAACAAGTGATAGACCTGTTGTTGTGTTGATGAGGTCGTGTGTGTGCCTCTGGTTGACAATGGCACATGCGTCTCTCCAGCTATGAGCTCTATGTCTATGTCAAGAAGAGAACACACCGAACCCCCATCAGAATATCCGTTCCAAAATGGGACAGGTCCTCGGAAGTTCCAGAGCCGAAACAAAAAGACTGCGTATCTACAAACCGCCCTCCCTACGGAATTGAGGCGCCTCAGACCGTCGACGAAATCCCTTTTTTCTCTTCGTTCAGAGAATAACGGAATTATGTGCGCACAGAGCTCAAGGATTTTTGTCGTAAGTGGAATCTCTGGCTCTGGGCACAGTCGAGATGCCCCTGAAGGCCATGAAAGAGACAATCCGCCCTGACGTTTATCTAACGATACAACGCCGGGGCGGATTTATTAACACCTTGCTTGCGTCCCTCAAAAGGACCGTTGTTCGTCCGCTATTTTCTCCCTAGGAACAACGGCAGTGCCAAGAAAGGAAGGATAAACAAGGAAAAACCTGCGTTACAGCCGGAACCGCTGGAGTCTGCGCTGGGAGGAACGCCAGGAGATCTCTCCGGGGTGGAGGGTTTTGCAGGGCCTATAATTACAAGTCCGGGGTCTTCCTCTGCGTTTACTCCGGTGCTGATAACCATGATGTTGGACTTCTCGGAATATCCGCTGAAGTTCTGGACCTTGAACGACCATTCCCCGGGCGTATTGTCATTGGCAGGAACCTCGACAGCGCCTTTTCCATTTTGCAGCTCAAGGGTTCTGTACAGAGTTCCATTGGGTGTGTACATATCAACAGTACATGAGTACGAGTTCATCAAAGCGCTTTCCGAGAAAGCGTTTTTCGCCGATTCGGAAAAATCGTATATCCTGAGAAAAAATTTTGCAACGCCGCTGGGCACAATTTTTACCGGAATCCCGAGATTTTTTGCACTGGAAAGGGAGCTACTGTTGCTGGCAACCAGGTGGGATGGCGGGATGTTATTTTCGACAAACTCCTCGTTAACAATACTGTTGATCGCGGTAGTGTCAGCGAAGAACTCCAGAACGTCCTTTGCGTCTTTTGTCATTCCCTCTTCTGTATGGAAGGTAGTGTAAAGGATTGTACCATTACCCGCTTTGAAAAGAATCGCCAACTTGGCGTCCTGGATGGGCCCCCCAAAGGTCATGACATCACCTGTGATCAGTGGCTTGCACTTATGCCCACCGGAACTCTTGATTACGGACCAAGAAGATAAGTCATAATGAATAGATATTTTGTCCTTGCCTTTCAGATACTTTTTAAGACCATTTTCCTTTATGTATCCGGTGGTGAAACCTTCCTCGCCACTATCTTCAAAAGTAAAACCCCAAGGTTCAAGGTAGTTATGCGCCCAATCGGAAATGTACAGACTACCTCCCTCCTCGACGAATTTCTTAACCTTGTTCAGGACACCGCTATGCGGGGTATCTGAACCACAATTGATGTAAAGCTGACTGACCTCGCTTAAATCATAGTTCTCCAGTTCACGACCATCAATGATAGAGTGAGCTCTATTCATCTTCTCAAGAACCGATTCAATGGAATCAAAATCTCCCCTAACGACGACGGCGTTCTTCCCTCCTGCACTCTTTTGCCCAATTGACACGGGATGCCCTGTAGGCTTGAACTCAGACGCATACGATACTCCAATTCCAAAAGACACAAGACCTGAGATCACAAAAAACACACGGAAAAATGCTGTTAACCTTTTCATGATAAGAAACCTCCGCCATACTTCAAAATTTTTTCGAAACAAACAAAAAATAAACTAATTAAACTAAAAATACCCATCAATATCCGCATTAGAAGATGGCATCCCCTCCATTTCAGGGATGCCACGCCAGCCGAGAATTTTATATCTCAGAACATCCCTCTCTCAGGATTGCTTTTACAATGATAAAAATATCAGTCAAAAAAACATTGGTGGGGAAGATTTTAAACTGATAGTCTAAAACGAAAAAAATTCTTAAAAACGCTCTTCCTGAAAGTGGAACCCATTGCCTTCCTCGTTTATACTCAAGACGGGATCGATTTCTCATGCAAACAGAGAAACATCCTGCAGAAGAAACCGCTTACAATAGCCTCAGGAGACAGATCTACAGATCGAAGATCCAACGCAAGGGGTTCTCCGCACGAGACATCGGAGCAACCCAAGCTCCCTCTTTTGTCGAGGTGCCTCTCCTTTTGCCTCTGATCTCACACATACCAAAACCCATACTTTAAATATATAGCAATATAGCAATAAAATGTATATAAACAAGACGCCATAGAGGAGATAAAACAAACCTTGACTAACATACTTCCACCTCTCCTCCCAGTCAAGTACAGCCATGAATCCATTGTGACGAGACAGAGTTTAAAATTATTAAAAAGAGGAAAAACCACTAAAAACCTCGGGCATGAGCATTCTGAGAACGACGGGTATCAGAACGCCAGATACAGGAGCCCCTGTTACAGGGAAGAACAAAGGGCTGGGAAGAGATACATCCTGTTTCAGGACGCACAGGAGGTCGTATATTTAGAGAAGCATGTTTTCATGGTCCATGTATCGAAGATGCCAATCGAAGGCTGAAGCCAGATCGTGGGGCTCATGGCCTCCCCGCCGCTCTGCTATTCGTAGGTAGTCTCGAAGGAGAGGCCGATAGTCTGGATGAGCACATCGATCGATCATGAGACAACTTCGTTCCCTCGGTATGAGTCCTCTGAGGTCGGCGACACCGTGTTCGGTCACCACCACGTCCACGTCGTGCTCCGTGTGATCCACGTGGGAACAAAACGGAACGATCCGGGATATCCGTCCTTCATCGGTGACCGAGGGGCAGAGAAAAACGCTCAAGAAGGCATTTCTCGCAAAGTCTCCCGAGCCGCCTATACCGTTGATCATCCGGCTTCCCATGGCCACCGTGGAGTTAACGTGACCGTAGAGGTCCACTTCAAGCGCCGTGTTCACGGCGATGAGACCTAAGCGACGGATGATCTCCGGGTGGTTGCTGATTTCCTGGGGACGGAGTACCGCTTTTTTGCGTATTTCCTCAAGCCGATGACGCAGCTGCTTCGCTCCCTCAGGGGAGTTGGTAAAGGCCGTTCCCGACATCTGGCAAACCTTGCCCCGTTCCAAAAGATCGAGCATAGAATCCTGTATGACCTCAGTGTATATTCGAAGATCGTCGGTGGGCCAATCAACCAAGCCACCGATAACGGCGTTAGCCACATTGCCTACCCCAGCCTGGATGGGAAGCAAACCGGGAGGAACGGTACCGGCTTTGACCTCCATGGACAAAAAATCCAACAGATTGTCCGCCATGGCCTGAGAGACAGAATCTGGAGCTTTCATGGCATTCAGGTGGTCTGGCACATCACAAGGAGAGACCGCCACGATTTTTTCTATGGGACACGGGATGTAGGGCGTGCCAATTCGGTCGTTGACTTCCAAGACATGGAGCGGCTTTCGGAAGGGGGGTTCTGCAGGGATAAAAACATCATGAATACCCTCTAAATCCTGGGGCTGGGTAACGTTTACCTCCACGATAACCCGATCAGCAGCAGCGACAAAACTGGGCGAGTTCCCCACGGACGTGGTGGGAACAAGATGCCCTTCTTCCGTGATGGCACAGACTTCGATGATGGCGACATCCATATTGCCGTAAAAACCGTAGCGGAGGTTTTGGGGCGTCATGGACAGATGCATATCCTGAAAGCCCACCTGACCAGCGTTGATGGAGCCTCGGATGGCCTTACCTGTTTGGTAAGGGAAACGATAGGCGATGGCTCCCGCCTCGGCAAGACGTCCGTCCAGCTCGGGGGCGACAGACGCACCTGTCCAGAGGGTGAGGTTTTTGGGGCCTCCGGCCAGAGCTCGGTCGGCCATGGCCGAGGGGACTGCCTTGGGGTAACCCGCTGGGGTAAAGCCACTACACCCCACGACGTTCCCCTCCTGAATATAGAGGGTCGCTTCCTCCGGCGCCATCAATCTGGACCTTAGGGCAGGGCATCGGATTCGATCTCGTACCTGGTCGAACAAATCGCTCATGTCTTTTCTCCTTTTGTAGGCCATGCAAATAAAAAGAGACGTCCTTTGAGGACGCCTCTAAATCAGCAACACGAAAAAACACCCCGTCCACTCACAAAGGACGGCGAGTCTCCGCTTGCCCCGAATCCTCGCAGGGGTCGTAGGTCTCGTCCTCAGGCCGGTATCCTGGCTTCCCTCATCCGCCCGTCAAGCCTTCCCGGAGAGATTCCAGTGGCTATGATCGACAAACGTCAGGTACACAGTGGCGGGTCCGCGCCGGATTTTCACCGGTCTTCCCTGTCACCTGAGAACGCTTAAGTTGTAGGAGCCATTATACCCATCTTTTTCAAAAGGACAATCCTGTATATAGACAAAAGCACACACGATTGATTTTTTCCTCAACGAGCTACCGAGAGAGGAGAACACTGATTCGCTTGTAGAGTGCAAAAGTCGCCAGAGAAACGATGATACCCTTGAATATATTAAAGGGCACCACTCCATAGAGAACCAAGCTCCTCAGATCGGTGATGGCTGGGATCACGGCATGAGACATGGCAACGATTTTATCCAGAGGGATAAAGCGGGAGTAGAAGGGTAAGAGAAACCATGTGTTCGCGACAGCCGCTATGACGGCCATGGACAACGTCCCCAGAATCAGGCCAGCGACAGCACCTTTTTTTGTGTGCCAGCGCCGGTAGACAAACCCCGCAGGAAGGACGAGGGCTGAGCCCATGATGAAGTTGGCCACCTGGCCGATGCCCGCCGATGTGGTGGTAAAGGTGTTGATGCCATTTTTGATAGCTTCGATAAGAATGCCAGCTCCCGGCCCCCAGATGAAGGCACCGATGAGAGCGGGAACGTCGGACAGATCCATCTTAAGGAAGGAAGGGAACAGGGGCACCGCCATGTCAAGATACATGAGGAGCGCTGCCAAGGCCGACAAAAGGGCGGTCCAGACCATCTGTCTGGTACGAGTGGCATAGGAAACAGCTTCCATGAAAAATCATCCTTTCGTGATCGGTCATAAAAAAAGCCCCGGTAACCATAGGTCAACCGGGGCTTGTTTTCTCTCCATAGCGTCTCCTTCCATCCTGACTCGACAACCTGAAAGGGTTGCCTCACAGTCGGCTCCGGATTCTCACCGGATCAACCTCTCGGCTCGCGGGCTTGGGATCTCTGCGATCCACCACCGCCGGTTCGGGATTTTCACCCGGCCCCGAAGACATCAAAACTATCATACCCTATATTTTCGAACTTGACCACCTGTGTTGCATGATACGTGTATAATCTGGAAGATTTTATTGCTACGCTTTTGAATAGAACCTCAATACATATGCTTTCGACAGCACATTTCAAGGCCCCCTGCTCCATCAAGTACAATCCCTCTGCCTTTAGGACCTCATCTGTATAAAATCATTCCCGTCACCAAGGGCTCGTCTCGACGAGTCACCGTGCTTTTGTACGTACAGGAAGGATATCGTCTCGTATATCACGGTTACGGATGACAGCCATATGACAGTGAGAGAGTCTTTTGTGAGACCTTCGCAGTACTCCTTCAACGAGTGTCCAAAGAGGGACCAGCCTACTGTTTGTTACACGTACCAATGAATCATTCGCCTTTTCGCAACTATCGGAGGTGCTTTCTCCCGCAAGGAGGCCTCGTCATCTCAGGAAAGTATCATTTTTCTCAATTTTTGGGGCATAAATTTTATTTTTACCCTTTTAACCTGGAGAGGAAAATACTACTCTGCCATTATGAGATTTTTCAGAGGTGTCCTCAGGTACTCCAACGCGACTATCGTCATCAGCTTGGTTATAAAAATAATATTCTCGCTGTCGACATGGAACCTTGAATTATGCATTACAGGCCCTTCACCAACTCCAACCCAAATCATTGTCGAGGGTGTATTTTGTGAATAGAATCCAAAATCTTCACTTTTCATCGAAAACTGATTCCCTGCAAGGATCAATTCATTGACGTTTGTTTCTGATATATCAAGGTTTTTATACAGCTCATCAGCATTGGACATAATTGTATCAACGACAAAGCCTGTTAGCCCTTCATCATTGTATACCGAATCGTATCCATATCTTCTCTTGATCTCGCATTCACCGCCCATCATCGAAGCCGTTTCTCTGCATATTGTTTCAATTCTTTCGGCAAAAATATCTCTTGCTTTCTGGGTTTTATTCCTCATCATCAACTCCATTTTGACTTCTCCCGCGATGATATTAGGTGCCGTACCACCGACAATTTTCCCCACATTGAGCGTGGAGGATTCAAGTGGATTGATGTTCTTTGCAACTATAGTATTCAACGTTGATATAATTTGGGCTGCGATACCTATAGCGTCAACACCATCCTCTGGTGCTGACGAATGTGCTGTTTTGCCCTTAACCGTAATATAGAACGCATCTGAATAAGCTGTGAGATTTTTAGAACCTGCCACAACAACGCCTAGTTTTTTATTTAGGACATGTATTGCAAAACATGCGTCCGGAAGCTCATCCATCAGTCCGTTTCTGATCATCTCTCGGCCTCCACCGCCATTTTCCTCCCCCGGCTGAAATACAAGCTTAACCTTACCCGTCCATTCCCCCTTCAATTCTTTCAGGATTTTACCAACTGCCAGAAGATTTGCGACATGAATATCGTGCCCGCACGCATGCATGACGCCGTCAATCTTGGATTTGTATGACACATCAACATCCTCTTGAATAGGCAATGCGTCCATATCTGCCCTTAACATCAAAAAATTTCCTGGTTTGTCGCTGTCAATCTCCGCAATAACCCCATTTTCGACAGGACTATTCACATAGCCAATTCCCATTTTGTTCAGCTCATCTCTGATAAGACGGCTCGTCTCGTATTCTTTGAACGATAACTCAGGATATCTGTGTATTCTTTCACGGATCTCTATTATGTAATTCTCATTGAACAAAGCAAGTTCGGAAACCCTCTTTGCCAAACTAGTCATCTTTCCTCCTTAATCAAAAGTCTACCGACCTTGAGTCAGTAAACTTCATAAAAATATCACATTCGTGCAAAACTAAAAACCCATTTTACTGCCAATAACGATCGAAACACACATCACCACAAATAACACACTGTAAATAGGGACTATAAGCTTGTACCATTCTTTAAATGATGCCTTTGCTAAGGCTAAACAGGCGAGAAGGTTCACACTCGTAGGCGCCAAAAGATTTGTAAATCCATCTCCATACTGAAGCGAAAGAAGTGCCATCTGACGTGTGACGTTGGTGACGTCAGAAAGCGGTGCCATGATAGGCATCATAATAGCCGTCTGCCCAGAACCGCTGTTGATAAATACATTAATAATACTGTTCGCAATAAACATCCCAATAGCTGCAGCGGTATGACCAAGAGCATTCAAAGGAATTGAAATAAAATAGACTATTGAATCTATAATCATGGAATTATTAAGCGTCGCCAGCATAGAACAACTCAAAATCATAAAGATCAAGACAGGCATCATGTCCTTTGCCCCATCAACAAATTTATTCATGGTTTTATCAAGGTCATAGCCGGAGATAAAACCTATCACGATACCTGCCGGAAGCATAATGGAGCTTAGCTGAAGAAGATTCAGCTTAAAAACGGGGCCTCCCAATGCGAAGAGCACGAACGCACCAGCGAAAAGAATCAAAACAGCAATCTGTTTTCGAGTCAATTTTTCTACACTGATTTCAAAGGCCTCCTCTGAATCATCTCCCTCTCCGAAGGAATCTAGATATTTCGAGGGATTTTTCTGGGTTCTTTTCGCATATAACATTAACCCAACCGATACAACCGCAAGGTTGATGATCGTGACAACAGTTCTGAAAAACATACCTGAAAATGGCTCAAGTCCCGCTATTTCCTGTCCTAAAACGGTCGTAAACATACATACAGGCGAGGACATAAATCCTGTATAGGACCCAATAATAATTAATGCGACACCAAACACCCTGTCTGTTTTAAGTTTTTTTGCAACTGCGAGGCCAAGCGGTATAAACAAGATAGCGGTTGATATCATGGAACCAAGGGCGCCTATAAATCCCATCACGAAGATAAAAATAGGTATTATCCATAAAGCTTTATCCTTGAGCTTCAATATCAGGTTGGTAAGAGCTATATCCAGTGTTTTAGTTGAGTTCACTACTCCCATCATTCCCCCAAAGATCAAAATTGCTATGAAGAGTTTTCCGAATGTGGCATAGGCTTGAGAGGGGACTGCCCCCAGAGCCTCAAAGGGATTTAAATACACTTTTTCCATCTCTTGATAGGAGCCTGGAATTGCATACCTTCCATCTCTTTGAAATTGACCTGAAGGGATAATAAATGACAAAAGATACACCGTCAGGATCACAATCATGATAACCCACCACATACTCGTCTGTTTTTTCTTATGTGCTGTTTTCATATTCTTAATAAATCCTCCTTTGTCTGGGAGGACCTCTAAGAGCCCCTTTTCGAAGCTCTGAGGCACAAAAAAAGATACGACCCAGAACCGGCGGCAAGTTATATTAACAAAGACTAACACAAAAAACTTTTACCGCCGGTTCTCTTGAACAAGACAATTTGGAGCATTATTGAAGAATTGAACATACAGCCCCTGACGTCATCATCAGGAACGAGAATAGATAGAGTGATGATATAGGCCAACGCCTCCGCCCTATGCTGCGAAGACTCGAACCTTCCCGACGCTAAATATGTTGTTGTAATGAACTAAGGTCGGGGCCTCTTATCGCTTCACTATTGAGACTCTGCAGCGATGTATCACCGAGTCAGGAAGAGCCGCGATTCGAGAGGCGTCCTTATTACTGACAACGATATCGACGTTTTGGGTCGCGACCAGGCCTGTCGGGGTGATGATCAGAGGAGATGCTGCCACCCGAGGCTGATCCTTGGCCCAGCCCATGTTGGTGTGGTAGTCACACAGACCAGACGCCAGAAAATGCTCCATCTCGACCCGGTCGAAGCTGTAGACTTCTTTCCCCGACTGAGAGAGTATGCGGAACGTGAGGGCGGGGATCAGCGGCAGGTTACGACAATCCAGGACAAGCCCCGTGTGTCCCGACCTCTTCTTCGCCTTTTTGTGTTTAGGAGCAGCCTCCTTTGCGACCTGCGCCTTGATGGACGGAGCCATAGCCTGACGAATATCCTGGAGAGGAATGCGTCCCCAGACGGTGTATATCTCGCCATCCCACTCAGATCGAACGATGTTCACGTTTTTGACCATGCCCGAGATACTCGTCCTAGCCATGTCGTCAGCCATGAAGTTATCCAGAGTAGTCCTGGAAGTGACCTGAACCCCCTTGATGAACTCCAGCAAATTACGCTGGACATCGACGACAGCCCCTCTCTGAGCCAGAAGCTTACCCTGGGCCGTGTTCTCTTTCCCCGTCGGAGGAACGGCCTGCCCCATAGCCTCAATGTACTCTCTTGTCCAGTCAAGGACGACCTTGCCTGTTTGATCGGCTCTCGTCTCTCCCCATACAGTGGGCACCAACATGACACAAAGACAGATGGTTGCCAGGAACTTTTTCATCACGATCATCGTCTCCTTTCGATACGTAACCATTCTCCTTACCTTTTTCTGGTATGCTGTTATTCTGATATGTTATCATAAAAACGTATACGCTGTTCAATGTTGAAATCCATGATCGACTGTGGAGGTGATTCCGTGAAAGGTCGTTTTGCTCTATGGGGAGTCGTTTTTATTTTTTTTACCTGTCTTACGATACAGAGCACCTCCTCTTGGGCAAACGTCATCCCTAAAGACGGTCGAGTGGCCGTTATGCTCATCGGTTCGGGAACTTTAAAACGGGGGGACCTGGTAGCTGCCAAGGCAGCGATTATCCATCGCCTTGCTCAAGAGGGGTATGCCGTCGTGGATAAAGCTCGCCTCGATAGCATGGAGCGAAGCGAGGCAGCTCGCCTAGCTCTGGATGGCAATGTTGACGCCATCATGGCACTGGGACGAAAGTATGGCGTTCAATATTACGTCAAGGGGGCAGCTGCTGGTCATCGTCCCGTAACCAACGAATTTGGTTTATATACAGCGACAATCACCATCGCTCTTCAGGCCTATCGTGCCCGAGATGGACGGTATCTTTTTTCCAACGCCGTAGTGGGCAAAGACGTAGGATACACACCTCGAGAGGCGGCGGCTAAAGCCTTACTGAACGCCGCCAATCATGTGGCAGGGGCCCTGTCTCGTGGAGAGGCATCCTCCTCTCAGAGTACGGCTCCCTCGGGGCACAGTTATTCCCTGTCTATCTCAGGCCTCTCGGGGCTTGTAGCCGTCGAGGAGGCTCGCCAAAAGCTAGCAAGTCTGCCGGGAGTTCGCTCCGCATCGTTGATTTCAGCGGGGCCCCCCGTGTCTATGGAGGTGGTGTTCTCAGGTGATGCAAGAGCTCTTGCGGCAGCGATTCGTTCCTCCTTGGGGGCCGCAGCAATTCGTGTGGATGCGGCTCGTTCCTTGATGGTGGATTTTTAGCAGGATTGTTTCTTGATTATTGGCCATTTGTGTTTGAGATGCTCAACGAAGGGAGTGCTTTTGTGTGATGATGAAACGATATGTGTTGCCTATGGTTGCGCTCTTGGTTTTTGCAGCAACCCCGTCAACGGCGGAAGTTCGGTTGTTCGTGACGAAGAATACGGTGAAGCTCTACGACCCAGGGCTTGATGCGCATTCTGTCCTCAATGATTTTTCGACGGTCGGATGGAAAACGCATAACAATCTGGCAGTAATCTGGAGCGATCAAGAGGTGATGGCCTACGATATTCGAACCCATCAGTGGATTCCTCTGGACGGTCTTTCTGCCCGGTCGGCTCTCTTGAGCGATGAGCTGGCGGTCGTTTGGGGTCCCAAAAACGTGGCGGTTTTCAACGGGAGGATTCCCGAATGGATACTCGGGCCAGAGCCTCAGGGCGTCATTGAGACGGCCCTCGTCTCCCGAAAGATGGCCCTGGCCATGACCCAGAACGAGTTTATGGTCTACGATTCGATCCTGAAAAACTGGCAGACTGCCGCCATGGAGCACGCAGAGGCCTCCTTTGACGGATCTTTGGGGGATAACCTTGCCGTCTGCTGGGACACTCAGGAGGTCTGCGTCTACGACATGACGACCCACAGATGGGATGTCCGGCCAATACCAGGCGTTCAGGCGGCGGTCGTGCTTGATCGGGAGGTCCGGGTGGTTACCGCCGATTCGATTCATACCTACGATGCCATGAAGCATCGGTGGTTCCAGAAGACCCGTTAAATGTGATGAGATCCCGTTTCTGGCTCCTGTCGCTCGGACTGCTCCTGATAGCCTCCTGGGCGTGGGCCGATCCCATGGTCATCGCCGTGGGAGACTTCAATACGGCAGGGGCAAGCTACTCGGTGGGACAATCGGTGATCGCCATGCTCTCAAGCCGTCTGCAGGGACTTCGAGGTGTTCGACTGGTTGAGCGCCGTCGGCTGGATGCCCTGGCCCGACAGCAACATGTGAATTTGTCCGGAATGGTCGGTCAAAAGAGCGCCGCGTCCATTGGCAAGTTAGTTGGAGCTCGATACTACATCCAGGGTGCCGTAAGTCATTTTGGTGTTCTCACCCTCCTGACAGCCCGACTCGTGGACGTGGAGCGAGTGGCCGTGGTGGCGGGGTATCAATCCGTCACCGATCGGGGAGAGGCCGGGGTGCCCCTGGCCGTTCGGACCCTTGCGGCGGATATTGCCGCCTCCCTCACGGGTGAAGCTCCCACAGGGGGGGCGAAGGACGACTACCGGCGCTACCTCTACGACGCTCTCGCCCTGTACAACCAGGGGAAATACCGACGCTCACTTCCCTATTGGGACAAGATGGTGTCCCTGAGCCCTAAAAATGGGACGCTTCGATTCATCGTTGCCTCCATGTACTACAGCATCAAGCGATATCGAGACAGCGAACTGTCAGCCAAGGAAACCTTGACCTACGATCCCACCTCAGCCGAGGCGGCTTTGCTCGTGGGCAAGTGTCTGTTTATGCGAGGCAAGTATTACGAGGCGACGGACTACCTCGAAAAGGCGGCGAATCTCAGACCCGAACTGGCCGAACCTCATTTTCTCATCGGCCAGGCGTACAAAAACCGAGGACGGTTAGAGGATGCCATGGAGGCTTTTTCCATAGCTGTTGATCGAGACCCTCACTACGTCCCTGCCTATGGGGCTCTGGGGCAGATGTTGTTGGAGGCCGCCCGGTTTGATCTGGCCCGCAAGATTTTGATCAGGGCCGTCGAGCTGGACGGAAACGATCCAAATCTCCGATTTCTTCTGGGGATGACCCTGGCGCTTGATGACCGTGACAAAGAGGCCAGGCAGCAGCTGGAGATCCTTCGTACCATGGATTCGTCTTTGGCAGCGAAACTCAACGAGATCCTCCAGTGAGGGTTTTTATATGAAAGAAAGGAATGATAAAAATGAAGAAAAATATCATCATGTTTATGTTCGGACTTGTAGCACTCCTTGCCTTGGCTGGATGTGCCTTTGGGTGAACTCGCGACGGAGGCGGTGCCTCTGATTCTGGCGGGAGCTCCAAGGGGACCAGGGCGACTCAGGAACTTCTGGAGGCGGCCCAACGCTCCCTTAAACAGGGAGAGTGTACTCGCCTCATGACCTTGGCTCGACGAAAACTGGATGAGGTGGATCCCAAGGTGAAAGGGAGCATCATGTACTGCATGGCGCGGTGCTACTTCAAAAACGACGAGTACGACAAAGGGAAGGCCCTGATCATGGACATCCTGTCCACCCAGTACGACTCCATCACGGATCTTCTGGGGGACCGGGAAAAAGTTCGGACCCTGGCGGCTTCCCTCTTCGCATCCGAGGCAGGACAAAGAGGCAAGCCAGAGGATATCCAGGAAGTGCAAAAGGCCGTCGAAAAGGATAAAACCCTTGATCGACTCATGGTGCGGGACGATGAGGGAACCTTAGTCTCTCGAACCAAACTTTCATATATTCTCAAATTCCACGAGGCTCAGGCTTATAAGAACAGCGACAGGGCCAAGAAGGCACTGACGATTCTGAAAGAGCTTTCCTTCTCGTCCGGGAAGATCATGGTCGACGGCAAAATCGAAGGGCTTCGAGACGCCGTACACCGAATGACCAACGAAATTCGGGGAACAGCTATGATCCTGTGGCCTCGTGCTGTAGCCTCATGAGAAGCTTTCGTGTCCTGCTCTCCCTGACCCTCGTGGTGGCGATGACCACGGGGGCGTGGGCGGTGTTGCCCATGGCGATCCCCGATTTTAAGGTAAACGGCGTTGAGCCCCATCTGGGAGCCGCGGTAGGCGAGGTTCTGCGAACCAAGCTGGCATCCGTGTCCGGTTTGAGCCTTGTGGTGGTCGATAAAAATCACAGAATACAGGCAGGCAGCGAACAGCGTATAGGCTCATCGGGGCTGGTCGATCCTGCTACAGCAGCAGCCGTGGGTAAAGCTGTGGGAGCTCGATATATTCTGATTGGATCGGTAAACGGCCTGGGAGGGGAGATCTCCCTTGAATCCAGGCTCGTCGATGTGGATACCGGGTCGGTAGTCCAGAGCTTTTCCGTCTCATCGGATACCGGGGACGAAGGGGTGTTTGAGGCTGCCAAATACCTGGCTGACGACGTGAAGGCCGCCTTGGTCGGATCGTCGTGAAACTGATTAGGGGGGCCGTTGGCCCTCTTCGTGAAAGGAGGAACGTACAATGCGCGACAGGTTTCGAATGGTAGCGTGCCTCATGGCCGCCGTTCTCATGGTCACCCCCGCCTACGGAGTCACTATCACGTCATCGGAGGGGAGCGTTTCTGTAACGAGGCCTGCTGGCGAGAGCAGCACTCCTTCGGCACCAAGCCACTCAGGCCCTATCAACCTCGGCCTCACCCAACCGGAGAAACGTCGCTTGGCCAATGCCGTCGAGTTGCTCATGCTCACCAGCATGCAAACAAAGGACTCTTTTAACAAACTGGAGGCTCTGAACGAGCGGAAGGGATCAAAGGAGGAGATGCTGGCCAGGCTGAAGCACACACAAGAATGTTGCGAGGCCATGGCCAAGGCAGGGAAAAAACTGGAGGATACCGTGGACTTGGTCATGGTGACCTGGAGCACTCGAGCCGAACCTGAGCAGCGACTCGCTCTTTTGACCGGACTCTTCGGGACTTCTCCAGCCTGGGCTCGATACCGATCAAGCAACTTCAAAGACGCTCCCTCCCTCACCACGCAGCTTAAAAATGTGGCAAAAGCGACCTACTATGTGGCTGTTGAAGCCGGGAAACTCGCTAAGAAAGGCATCCGTAAGATTACCTCGACCGTGGGGTACGGTCACCGTCGCATAGGCGATGTTGTGGGACAAAAAAACTGGGCCAAGATAATGGCTTTCACCAAGGCAACGGCGGCCTTTTCGGTAGGGACGGGAGGCCTTATACTGACAACGGTTTCTCTGCCCGCCACGGGGGCCCTTACAGCCGTCGGCGCAGTAGCCGCTGTCGGACTTTGGACCGCTGGAAATATCAGTACCGCGATGACCTTGGCAGACGATTTAATCGCGATCGATGGGGGAAGAACGAGAAAGAAGAATGCCATCGATAAGGCCACGCAAGTTGCTACGTACATCGGGGTTGTAACCTCTGGCAATAAAGCGGAACTTTTCGTCAATATCCTGGGAGCTACCGGAGGCGACATCGCCGAAGAACTCGATCTGGGCGAAATGTCCGACGAAGAACTTGCCGCGTTTCTGGACAAACCACACATCAGGCGAATTTTAGAACAGAAAGGACTGAAGAAGAACTACCGTCCGCCATCCAAAACCCACGGCGGAAGGGATCATGACGGCAGAGGCGACAGGGACCACAGTGGCGGTGGTGGGGGCAGCTGTAGCGATGGCTGCGGCAATTGATTTTTTGAGTCTTTTTCATTCAAGGCGGGCCGGCTAGTCCAGCCCGCCTTTTTGTTATTCCCGCTCTCCCTTGGCGCCTAACGCCTTACAGCAATCTCGCCGCCGAATTTATCCCATACACGTACAAAGTTGGATACTGCCCTCTGTTTTTGAGGACTACACACATTGACGTATCGCTTTTTGCTCATCCAACAACTCCGTCAGATTCTTTCGCCATATCTTGCAGCCAATGCTCGACGATGATAAAGTTTTGATTTGACTTGGAGGGATATCGTATGCTCAAAACATCGGAATCGTTGTTCACAGGAAAAATCCGCCGTCTGGAACCATCCATGATTACCAAGATGCAGGCCCTGGGCAACCGTTGGAACGCCCTGTCCTTCACCGCCGGGCAACCCAGCTCTGATCTGTACCCTCTGGAAGGGCTCCAGGCCTCCTTTGCCCGGTCTTTAGGCAACGCCGACCTCCTCCCCTACTCTCCGTATAACGGAGGATACCCCAAGCTTCGACAGTGGATCGTCCAATGGATGAGGGACGACGGGCTCGTTCCAGATTGGGTTACCGAGGATCAGGTCATGCTCATTGAAGGCGCCCAGGAGGGAATTCACCTCGCCGCCGAGGCCTTCATCGAACTGGGTGACGGGATCGTCGTCGAGAGCCCCACATATACCGAGGCCTTGTGTACCTTCCGCCGTCAGGGGGCTAGCATCTTCCAGGTAGCCATGGACGACGAGGGGATTATCCCCCACGACCTCGAACGAGTGTTGAGCGTGGCTGGTCAGGTGAAGTTTCTGTATACAGTCGTTAACTTTCAAAACCCATCGGGCTGCACGACAACCGACACTCGCAAGAAAGAGATATTGGCCTTGGTCCGACGCTACGGCACGATCATTCTGGAGGACGACCCTTACCGCCATCTTCGCTACGAGGGGGAACACCAGGGAAGCTACATGGCACTCGCGGGCAACGGCATGGACGTCATCTATCTGGGAAGTTTCTCAAAGATCATCGCCCCGGGCCTTCGAGTGGGGTGGATGGTGACACCACCGAAGATGATCCAGCCTCTTGTGGACCTTCAGGCATCGTCCAACTCAAGCCTGCCAGCGGTCAATCAATACGCAGTGTGGGATTTTATGAGCAACCAGGACGTGAACGCTTATCTGGAACCCCTGAAAAACGTCTATCGAGAGCGTCGGGATGCCCTGGCCCAGGCTCTTCGAGACGAGTGTGCCCCACTGGGGCTTGAGTTCGTCACTCCAAACGGCGGTTTCTTCCTCTGGGGACAGATCCCCTGGCTGGACGACGACCTTCGGTTCGCCAGATACGTCGTGGAACACGAGCAGGTCGCTCTGCTCCCGGGAAGCGTCTTCTTTGCGGATCCGTCTCAGGGGTTGGGCACCCTTCGTTTTTCCTTCGCCCAGTCAAGCCCCGAGAACTCAAAAGAGGGAACCCAGCGCCTGGCACGAGCCATGAAAGCCTACCGGGACAGTATCAAATAAACTTCAAACCTGTTAAGAAAAAACGGGAGCATCGGTGAGAGCTCCCGTTTTTTGGATTGTCTTATGCACCTCTTTTGTCATTGTCAAAAACAACATGGACCACGTGGTTAGACATGTTCTCCCGAAGCCATCGAATCTTGCCGAAAAGCCTCATCCACCGCCATCGGGGAAGAGCGTAGTCAAAGATATTCCACTTCTCCAGGAAATGAATGTGTCGAGACCAGTTCACCACCTGGGCCGGGTCCTTGGGACCCCAGAGAAACTCCAGTCCGGGACTGACCCTGGGCAAGGAATCGTGGAATCGGGCCTTGCCTACCAGAGCCGATCCCAGGATCTCGTAGAGCATCTCCCCACCGGGAAACCGCCGGGCCAGATCAACGAACAGGGAGCGCACCTCCCCCTCTGTGAAGTACATGAGAAGCCCCTCAGCGATGAACAGGACAGGAGCGTCCTTTGGAATATCATCCATCCATGAGACGTCGAAGACAGATCGGGCCAGATATCGCCTGTGCTCCGTCTCGGGGAGGTAGCGACTTCGGACCTCAATGGCCTCCGGCAGGTCCAGGTCATACCACCGAACATCAAGTGCGTCGATGCGCTCCTGCCGGAAGTCCAGCCCCGAGCCCAGACTCACCACGATGCCGTCGGGGTGCCTGCGGAGGAAGTTTTTTGTCTCTCGGTCGAAGATCATGGACCGGATCGCCACTCCAACCTGGGATTTCCAACAACTGTCGAAAACCGAGAAATCATAGTCAATAGCATCCACCATCTGGGCAGCCCTGTGATCCGTCAGGATAGGGTTCTCCCGCTTGGTCTCCACTGCCTTGGCCCAAAGGGTGATGAGCATGGTCGCCGGGATGCCCGTGAGGTTCTCTCGTAATTCGGTGCCCTGCGTCCTCCTTCGGGATGAAGCCTCTCGGCGTCTAAGGCGGGGAACAATGCGGGGCACCGAGCGTAAGTAGTCGTTATACGCTCGACCGAATCGGTCCCTGAGCCAGGCCTCCTCCTGCGGCAAGAGCTGTCCCAGACAGATATACATGGCAACCGGGATCAGGAGAAGGAACAGGTCACCCTTGATGAGGAGTACAAATCCCGGAATGATAAACAGGATCCAGGCCCCATAGATGGGGTTTCGGCACAAACTAAAGACCCCGGAGGTACACAGGGTTCCCTGAGCAAAGTGGCGACGGACAGCTTGAGCTCCTGCAGCACAGAAAAGGAATCCCAAGACAAGCAGGATCGCCCCGATGACGGCGGTCGTTCGGGGCATGACTGCCCCCAGGGGCAAGACTCCACCGGATATCCTGGAGCAGTAGACGATGGGCAGAGCCCACAGGACACTTCGAACGATCCAGGGGGGACCTACGCCCCAGATCGTCATCCTCGTGTTGTTCATGTTTGTGTACCTCCTTCGTCGTCGTTCGTCGAGATCCCCAACCCCGTGATGAAGAGATCCGTCAGCTGATTCATGTACGCCTCGTCGCTGACAACTTGGCAGTTTCCTTGCTGTATGTGCTCCCGAAACTCCCACCAGATGTGGATGGCCCCACAGATGGCGGTGGCTATGGTCATAGGAGCTATGTCGGATCGAACATCTCCCCGTTCCTGGGCCTCTTGGATGAACTGCTTGCATTGTCTATGATATCGATCCTCTTCGCCCCAAGGCTCGTTGTCTCCTTCAAGGCGCCCCCAGTTTGCCAGGAGGATCATCGTTGGGTTGTCCCTGTAGAAAGCGAAGGAGTTCTCTATCATATGACGAAAAAAATCCTTTGTTGAGCCCGAGAATTCGGGATCCATGACGAACGACTGGCTCTCATACCATCGACGGCAAATCTCTTCTTTGACGGTCTCGTAGACCCCCTCCTTACTCTGAAAATGAAACAGAATCAGGGGCCCCGACACGCCACTTCGCCGGGCAATCTCCCGGATGGAGGTACCGGCGAAGCCCCTCTCGGCGAAAGTCGTCTCAGCGGCCTGAAGCACCTTTCGTTTCGTCCCCTCCGGGTCCCGGTCCCGGGATGTTTTTTTCGTCATGGGAGTCCTCTCCTCTCAAACCCATTACTTACCAATCAATAAATTAGCCTCGCCAAACACATCTGTCAAGCCCCTTGTTGAAAAAACGTGATGAGACAAAAAACCCCCCGGTCTCAAACCGGGGGAGTTTTTACGGTGCTTTAATGGGGCGTTCATCCAAAATGGTGCCATCTCTGACCTCCAGTCCCGAGGAGACCACCAAGTTAAGGAAGTCCGCATCGTGGGAGGAGACCAAAAATCCGCCGGGGAAGTCTCCCAGAGCCTGGATAAGACGCTGAGTCGCCGCAACGTCCAGACCGGCCGATGGCTCGTCTAAGAGGAGAAAGGCCGGGTTCATGGACAGGACAGTGCCCAGAGATCCCAGTTTTTTCTGACCTCCTGAGAGGATATGAGGTGGCTTTTCGGCCAGGTGATCCATGCCCAGAGACTCCAGAACCCTGTGGGATCGTTCTTTTACCTGAGACCGGGGGAGCCCCATATTGAGAGGCCCGAAGGCCACATCATCCAACAGGGTCGGACAGAAAAGCTGGTCATCCGGATCCTGAAAAACGAGCCCAACCTGACGGCGAAGAGTTCTCCAATCCTTAGCAGATTCGACAGGCTCGCCGTCCAGAAGGATGCTTCCACTCTGGAGAGGCAGAAGACCAACCAGGGTCCGAAACAATGTGGTTTTTCCCGCCCCATTGGGTCCCTTGAGGAACAGACGATCAGTTACGGTAAGGCGAAGGGAGATGTCTCTGAGAACCGGAGTCGCACCATATCCGATGTCAGCGTCCTGAAGCTCCAGCGTTTTCATATCAACAATCCCCCTCCAAATATCACGACAATCGCACCGAAGAGGGCCATATCGACAGCGGCCGTCCCGGAGTCGTCCTGGATAGACGGGAAAGTTCCGTCAAAGCCCCGAAGAACAAGGGCATCGTGAACCCGAACGGAGCGATCATGACTTTTAACCAGGAGGGAGCCCACCAGAGACGCCACAGCCCATATACCCATTCGGGAGAGAATCGGACGAAATCCCCTCAAGGTAGCGGCTTCCTGAATTCGTCGTTTTTCCTCTCGAATAACGTGAATGTACCGGGAGCAAAAATGTAGAAGCATGACAAGCTTGACGGGGACGCCCAACTGTCCCATGCCCCGAAGAACCTTGTGCAGAGGGCTTGTCCCCAAAAGGGCCATGAGCCCCAGGACCATAGCACTGCTTTTCAAGGTGATGACCGCCGAGAGGACCAACCCCTCGACCGAGAGGGGCAAGGGACCAATCAAGACGGTTGCTCCTCCGGTAGTAAAAGGCAGGGTGAACCACAGTGAGATGAGAAGCCCGTTCACCGCAACAAGTCGAAGGAGAACCGTCTTAAGGGGGAGCCAAGCCGCAAGAGCCAGGATCAGGCCATACACCAGAAGCCATAGGCTCCCCCTGAGATCTCTGGTAACCGAGACTGCCACGGACATGGCCATGGCCAGCAGGATTTTCCAGCGGGGATCGACTCGACGGAGAAAGGTCTCAAACACCACGCCGGGCCTTACCCCACAGGAAGGCCCCGACGATTCCGATGATATACCCGATACCCCCCAGGATCCTTGGCAGATCCGGTTTAGACATAGCCTTGGAGATGTCCATAACCATGTGCTTGACCGGTGCGATCTCCGCAGCTACAGCCTTTCGGATGTCCTCCTGAGAGATCGACGTGACCGCCACGGTGGAGGGGGGGGGAAAGGCAGAGTCCTCCGCTACCAAAGCCTGTGTGACCTCCTCAGCGGAGGGGACGTCCTCCCTGGTCAGGTCCTCGTGTACCACGTGCCCCATGCCGGCATTGATCGTGACCCGTACAGCGGTGAGCCCAGCCGGGATAGGTACGGAGAAGCCCCCCTCGTCGGAGGTCGTCCCTTTGGCGACCTCGGCTCCGTTCGACTCGATGAGAACTTCGGCCTTCACAACTGGGTCGCCGGTACTGAAGTACGCCTCACCGGTTATGGTATCACCCTCAAAGGCCGAGAGAAGGCACACCTTGTGGGCCCAAGCGGGGGCCGCACAGAGCAGACACAGGGTCATCAACACCGCGTATTTTTTGATCACAGAAGGTCACCTTGCTTTCTTCCGATCATCTCTGGCTTTGTTTTTGCCAGATAACCAATCACCAGCGAGCCAACAAAACCTTCGATGGCAGCCACAGGCAGGTGAGCCCATACGATGAGCTTGGCCGCAACGATAAAATTCTCCCCGGTAAAGATCATAACACCGGCGGTCATGACCGCCGTGAGGATAACCGAGGCTGCGCTACAGACGAAAGCCCCAACGTACAGAGCTTTTTTACCTCGGGGAACGAAAAACCATCGAAACAAAAGGCCGAAAAGCAGCCCCGGGAAGGCCATGTCCATGGCGTTAACCCCTAAAACCATCAGTCCCCCAAATTGAAAGAGAACTGCCTGGAGGAAGAGCGCAACGACACAGGCCGGGAATATAGCCCAGCCGAGAATGACCCCAGACACCCCGTTGAGAAGCATGTGAACGCTGGACGGGCCAATCGAAAAATGGATCAAGGACGCCACGAAAATCCCCGCTGAGACGACTCCAGTAGCTGGAACATCGTCGGCCTTAATCGATCGAAGGCCCTGAGCGGTGAAACCTGCGGCCAAAGCTGCCCCGGCCACAAGAACCGGTGCTGAGAGCACCCCTTCAGATATGTGCATATATCGATCCACCTCCTAAAAGTGTACCTCGATTTTTCAGGTACCATAGCTATGTGAGTCCGCGCAAATAAAAAGAGACGTCTCTTGAGGACGTCTCTAAATCAGCAAAACGAAAAAACACCCCGTCCGCTTAGAATGGACGGAGCCCCTCCGCTTGCCCCGAATCCTCGCAGGGGTCGTAGATCTCATTCTCAGGCCGGTATCCTGGCTTCCATCGTTCGTCCGCCAAGCCTTCCCGGAAGAACCTCCAGTGGCCACCATCGACGGACGTCAGGTACACAGTAGCGGGCCCGCGCCGGATTCTCACCGGTCTTCCCTGTCACCTGAGAACGCTTACATTATAAACGTTATTATACTCACTTTTTTCGAAAAGGCAACTCTTTCTACAGAATAAAGCACATATTGTTGAGTTTTTATTTTAAATATTTAAAAAAACAAGATTGATTTATTTGAACAGAATTGTGAAGCTGATTTTGCGACGAAGTCCGAAAGACGTGTCATAATATTGGCCGGAATGACTACGGGAAATGGAGGAGCAACTATCGTTTTCTTTACGATATCTACAGGCTTTCTGCGGAAGTTATGCTCTAGCTGTCTTTCGTCGAGATGTTTGCCAAAGGCAATGTATTTTTAACAGATACCTACTATGACCGCTGTGGTAACTGGGCCAACGTGACGGCCCTTTTGGGAGGCATAGCCCTCATCGGCCTCATAGGAGTCATGGGCCTGAGTCTTCTCCTCATGCAGGAGATCAGGAGAGATGAGAAAAATCCACAGTTCGATCAGCGAAGAGGCGGGCATCTTCCTGATCGTGTGTTACCAAAAGAGCCGTCGTTTTGGCATCGCTCAGGATGGATCGAAGATCCTGACGTATCCGGGCTTTTAGATGAGCATCGAGATTCGAGAAGGGCTCATCCAAAAGAAGAATGCGAGGCGATGGGGCCAAGGCACGAGCGATAGCCACCCGCTGTTGCTGACCGCCGCTGAGCTCGTGAGGGTAGGCGTCCTCATGACCGTCCATATGGCAGAGCTCCAGGGTTTCTCGAACCCGCCGACGACGTTCGACTTCTTTCTGTCCATGAAGACCGAAGGCCACGTTTTTACGGACTGTCATATGAGGAAACAAGGCGTAGTCCTGAAAGACCATGCCGACCTGGCGGTGCTCAGGCTCGACAAAAACAGTCTCGGAGGCTACGACTTCATCGCCGATGCAGATCCTCCCTGCCTGATTTCGCTCCAATCCCGCCACCAACCGAAGAAGCGTGCTTTTTCCACAACCGCTGGGCCCCAAAAGCGCCACAATCTCCCGATCCGAAATAGAGAGAAACAGGTCGTGAAGGACGGCACGCTCCTGAGAGACATACCAAAATCCAACCTCCTCCAACATGAGACAGGCCATTAACGTGGACTCCTTTTTTTCATGATATGAAGAAAGACCATAGGCAAGGCACTCAAGCCCACAATCATCAGAGATGCCATTGAGGATTCAGGGAGCATCTCGTCGTGAGCGTACTCAAAAACCTTGGTAGCCAGGGTGGAAAAATTGAAGGGCCGGAGGAGGAGGACCAGAGGGAGTTCCTTCACTATATCCACAAAGGTGAGGATATACGCAGTCACTAAGGCGTCTTTCATCATAGGGATGTCGATTTGGAGAAGGCTGGCCAGGCGACCATGGCCCAGAGTGCGAGCCGTCTCGGTGAACCGGGTGCCGATTCCCTCAAAACCGCTTTCCACTGCCTGAAAGGCCACGGCCATATACCGGATAGAGTACCCGGTGATAACCATGATCAGAGTCCTGCTGAGGCCGGTCGACAACAATCGGTCAGCCTCGACGAAAAAAAGAAGCACCGTCACGGCAATGACGGCCCCCGGTATGGAATACCCCGTCACTGCCAGTCGGGAGCATACGGATGAGAGCCTATTAGGGAAGTGGCGCCGGTAGTTGGCGACGATAAGGGCAAACACCAGAATGATTGCACTGCACGAGAGCCCCAAAGCCATAGAATTAAAGGTTATCGCCTCCAAATCATGGTAGCGAATTGCGTGGCGACTGGCCACAGCCCATACGATCATCTGCCCCAAAGGCACCAGAACACCTATGGCAAAAACCCCATAGGTAAAGAGCATGATCCCCACCTTGGTCCATCCTCTGGCCCTGATCGTCTGAATGGGGCGTGGTCTGGTTGACGCTGCAACAGATCGTCGGGGATCCCTGAGCGCTCGCTCGGACCAGGTGATCAGGAGGACAACCACGAGGAGGATCGCCGAGAGCCTCAGAGCCGCCTGAACATCGGAGAAGGATATCCAAGCCTTGAAAATAGCCGTTCCAAAGACGGGCAAACCGAAAAATGACACCACCCCATAGTCGCTGAGGACCTCCAGAACAACGAGGGTACCGCCAGCAACGACAGCGTTTCTGGCCAGAGGAAGAACGACAAAAAGAAAGACTCCTCCAGGGGAACGGCCCAGGGTCCGTCCCGCCTCAATGAACTGGGAGGATTGGCCGGCCAGAAAGGAACGAACGATCATGTACGTATAAGGATAGAGAAACACGGAAAAGAGAACCACGGCACCCTTCAGAGACATGATGTCCAGAGCCCCCGGAGGAACCTGTACACCCAGACCCCGAAGCCCCGACTGGACCATCCCCGTGTATCCCAGGAATCCAACGTAGGTGGTGGCACCGATGAAAGGAGGAATTGCCAAGGGGAGGACTAACCCTACAGACAGGAGCCTTCGCCCCGGAAAGTCGTAGACCGTGACAAACCACGCCAGAGAGACGGCGACAACCGTACTCAGGATCAGGACGCCGAGAGCCAGTTGCGTTGACGTAACGACGTACTCCCAGAGCAACACATCCCGAATATGAACCCATGTCTGGGAGGAGGCATCCAGGAGATGCAGAATTACATTAAGACCAAGCAGCACGATCATCGAGACGATGATCGTGCTGCTTATAGCCCATCCGTTGCAACGCAGAGAACCGAACGGTTTTATTTCCATCCTGCCTTATCAAAGATCATTGCAGCCTCTGCGGAGAACTTGCCCAGATTCTCGAAGTCTACTTTCTGAGTGGAGAAAGAGCCCCATGAGGCCTGAACTTTCGGAAGAGCAACGGCCGGGTTCAGGGGGAACTCACCGTTGGCTTCGGCATAAAGCCTCTGCACGGGCTCACTGGAGAGGTACTCCAGGAACTTCACGGCGTTATCCCGGTTTTTAGCACCGGCCACCATGGCAGCCACACTCAGGTTCAGATGGGTGTTCTTCGGGAAGATCAGCCCGATCTTTCCGGGAACCGCCGCCTCGGCCTGGTCAGAAGAACGAAGCATCTTGATGTAATAATAAGAGTTCATGATAGCCAGATCGCCCTCACCGGCCACTATTGCCTTGGCCTGGGCCCGATCGTTGCCCTTAGGGGTTCTGGCGAAGTTTGCCACTATGCCCTTGGCCCACTGAGCGGCTTTCTCAGGACCGTAGAGCTGGATAAACGAGGCAAGAAGGGTGACGTTATAGGACGAGGAGGAGCTCCGGACCAAAACCTTGCCCTTCCAGCGAGGAGCGGTCAGATCATCGTACGTTTTGATGGTCGACGGGTCCACCCGATCCAGGCTGTAGGCGATAATCCGGGCTCGGGATGTGATGCCCATCCAGCCCTTGCCACGGTAGTTTTGAGGGATGTTTTTCTCCACGGTTTTTGAGCTATACTCGCCCAGAAGCCCCCGATCCTTCAGGGGATAGAGGATCTCGGCCCCCACAGAGAGGAACAGATCAGCCTCGGACTGCCCCTTCTCCCTGGTAAGACGCTCCAGGAGCTGATTCCCTTTGCCCTCGACCACGTTGATCTTTATTCCTGTCTCTTTTTCGAAAGACGCATAGACCTCTTTGTCCACATCGTAGTGTCGTGCCGAGTATATGTTCAGGGTGTTCCCGTCGGCACTCCACGCACTCAGAGGCGAAAAAACGGCCAGAATGGCTACAAGGGCGCACATATTTCTAAAGTTCTTCATCGATTTATGCCACCTTTCTCAGTGATTGGGAGGCCTCAAGACCTCCAGACGGGGCTCGTGTTTGAGCCTTAAAACTTTTACAAAAGTATATATGATGAGACCGTCTTGTCAACATCGATTTTTATTCCAGGAAACGTACGATCGATGGAACTTCAGTGGTATGATCTGTCATAACAAAGATCGCCCCGGCGGCGACGAAAAGGCAGGTGAGTCATCGTGGCGTTTGCAACTGGGTGGCAGTTCTGGACGCTTCTTGCGATCCTCCTCCTTCTGGGAGAGATCGTATCACCGGGGTTTGTCCTGGGGTGCTTTGCCCTGGGATGTTTCCCGCCCCTTATCCTGAGCTTTGTATGGCCTCGTTTGTTTCAAGTGACCATGAACGGCAAGGTGACTATGGTCCTCTTTGCTCTGTCGTCGGTGCTGGGACTGTGGCTTCTCCGTCCCAGCCTGGTCCGTCGGCTCTACGGCCAATCTCATAGAAAATCGGACGTGGACGCTATGGAAGGAGCCCGGGCAATGGTAACAGTGGCTATTCCCAGTGGGTCCCAGGGAGGGTACGTGAAAGTCCGGGGCACCGAGTGGTGGGCCTTCCACCAGGACGGGGACCCCGTCCCGGTAGGGCGGGAGGTCGAGATCGTAAGGATTTCAGGCGCTAAGGTGATCGTTCGGGATACTCAGGATACCGGCGCCCTATCGAAGAACGGTTCGAACTGAAAGGAGAGGATGAAACCTATGTCTCAGGTCTTTGGGGTAATCGATAGCCTTATGGACTCGGCCCTGATCTGGGCCCTGGTCTTTTTGGCGGTGGCCCTGCTGGTCTCTGGAGTAAAGATCGTTCCTCAGGCTCATCGGATGGTGGTGGAGCGACTCGGTAAGTTTCACAGGATCTTGACTCCGGGAGTCAACGTCATCTTTCCCGTTTTGGACCGGACCAAAAAGGTCGAATGGTACTTCGGGGCCTCCCTGCGCAGCACCGCCAGTCTTGATATGAGGGAGCAGGTACTGGACTTTCCCAAACAAAACATCATCTCCAAAGACAACGTGGTCATGGAGATCAACGCCCTGCTCTACTTCCAGATCAGCGATCCCTTTAAAGCGATCTACGAGATAGCCAACCTTCCCCTGGCCCTGGAGAAGCTTACCCAGACCTCCCTGCGAAGCGTCATGGGTGAGATGGAGCTGGACGAGATCTTCAGCAAGAGAAGCGAGATCAATGAACGGCTTCGGACCACCCTGGATGAGGCCAGCGACGTCTGGGGCGTGAAGGTAAGCCGGGTGGAGATTCAGGACGTAAACCCTCCGGCATCGGTTCAGGAAGCCATGCAGCGACAAATGGAAGCTGAACGGACCCGGAGGGCGGTGGTGACCGAGGCCAACGGCCAAAGGGACGCCGAGATGAATCGAGCTGAGGGGAGAAAACGAGCTATCGAGCTGGAGGCTGAGGGAAAGGCCAACGCCCGAATCAGGCTGGCCCAAGCCGAAGCTGAGGCGTTGTCGGCTGTGGCCGTGGCCCTGTCAGCTCATGGAGGAAAGGACCCAGCAGCCTATCTCATCGCTGTGAAGTACCTGGAGTCGTTAAAGGAGATGGCCGCTGGGGACGGGACCAAAACAGTCTACCTGCCCTATGAAGCGTCGTCTATTCTGAGTTCGGTTGGAGCAATGAAGGAGGTATTTAAGTGACGGTCGCACTGGCACGAGGAAAGGGGCCGACCTATACTCCGCCCTTCAGGACGGTAACCAGGGCCGAGGCGGCGATGGCGCCGAAGACAACCGCAGTGGGGTTCAAGCCCCGCCAGGCCAGAAAAACTGCCGCGGCGGCACCTGCAACGGAGCTCAGACGCTCCCCCGTAGCGATGAAGACATCCGGCACAATTAAGGCGCCTAAAACAGCGTAGGGGACGGAGCGAAAAAAATCGTCCCAGAAGGGGTGGAGCTTGCGGCCTCCCAAAAAGATCATGGGGATCACGCGAGGTATGGCGGTGACCAGAGCCATACCCAACGCCACGAGAATCGGCCGAGTCATGGAGCGCTCCCCGTGGTGTCCGATGCTCTTCGCCATGCACCTACCGATGCGGCGCCCACCGTCGCTGCGACGATGCCCCAGCCTGTTCCCAGGGTACGCAGGGGAGAGAGACGGAAGAGCAGGTGGAGCCCCATAGCGGTTAAGGCCACGATCAGGGCGTGGCGATCAACCCTGATCCGGGGAACCAGGAGAGTGATAAACATGGCATACAGGGCTATACCCATGCTGTTTCGAATCACAGAGGGCATAGCCGACGCCACCAGAGCCCCCGCAGCCGTGCCTCCACACCAGGCCAGATAGGCTACGATGTTGAGACTCAGGCAGAAGCTCGGGGAGATGGGCCCCTCATCCCGCAAAGAAGCCACGGAAAAGGTCTCGTCGGTGATCCCCAACGCCACGAGAGCGGCGATCCCTTTGCCCGTCTCGGGTTCCATTCGCCGGGAGAGGGTCGATGTCATAAGGAAATTGCGGATGTTGAGCACCAGGGTGGTCAGGACGATCTCCCCGGTAGATGCCCCCAAAGCCATGAGATTCACCGCCACGAACTGACTGGCACCAGCGAAGACCAACAGAGACAGACACAGGGTCTCCATGGCTGTAAGACCTGCCGATGTTCCCACAAGTCCAAAGGTAACGCCAATAGGCAGGTATCCCACGGCGATAGGGACGCCTGCTCTTAATCCGGCTATGGCATTCTGATACCTGGTCATGGGATCCCCTCCGTCGATAAAAATTTAGAAAATTTTACCACAGATTGACATGGTTTTTGTTTTTTAGAAGGGGTATCGCTACGACTTCATTGACAAATAGCCAATCATCGTCAAAACGAGGATGGCGAACTCACCCAGAGCGACATTATGGCACCTCATGTCGACGAGCACCGAGTTCCTCAACTCCACTGGTGAAGCAATTGACAGAGGTGCTCTCAGCAGCTATTCTGATGAAACGCGCGTGGACACGACCTTTGGCCTTCGTCGCCATATGTCGCCTGGAGTGAATCTGGAAAAGAACACAAGGGAGAGACGCCATGGAATCGGTGGACATAACGGCCCTTTTAACCTACGTAATCGCCACAAACTACAGCCCGGGGCCCAACAACATCAGCGCCGCTGCCATGGGAGCCCGTTGGGGTCTGCGTCGGAGCTGGGGATATATCTTGGGTATCGTCGTTGGATTTTTCGTCATCATGTTCCTCTGTGGTTTTTTATCGTCAGTTCTGACGACGATCCTACCCGGGATCGTCCCCACGATGCGCTGGATCGGCGGAGCCTACATCCTGTGGCTGGCCTATTCTGTGGCCAAAAGTGCCCCCACCTCGCAATCCCTGGACGAGGGCATTGCCCTTCGCGGGTTTGTCAAAGGGCTTGCCCTCCAGTTCGTGAACCCCAAAGTCATCCTTTACGGACTTACCCTGTACGGGGCCTTTCTGGCCCCCATTCTGGGACAACCCGGACCGGTGCTCCTGTCCTCAGTCCTCCTCTCCCTCCTGGCCCTGACGTCCCTTATCCTGTGGACCGCCTTCGGTGCCGGAATCAACCGGTACTTTCAGAGCCACACCAGACAGAGGCTCCTGAACGGTGCCTTCGCCCTGCTCTTAATCTACACTGCCGCATCAGTTGTGGGCCTACTCTGATCCCACAAACGTCTCTTCACCATAAAATGACGGGCACCCCTCTGGGATGCCCGTCATTTTTAGATCTGTCATTGTACAAAGGTCACGATAGAGAAGTCATTCAAACAACCGTCGCAGAAGCGATCGACGCCTTTCACGTCCTTTCGAACCCCGTAGAGTTCCTCAGGAACTGCCAAAGCCACCACTGGATGAAGTTCATCCAGACGGAGCCAGATTTTCTGCAGAATTTTTTCCCGTTCGACAGGGTCTACCGTAGCGTTCGCCCTGTCGATCTCTTCGTCCACGACGGTGTCCTTCAGGAGCGTCCAGTTGGTGGACCCTATGCTTTCCGAATGAAACAGGGAGAGCCAGAACTGTCCGGCGTCGCGGTTCGTCTGCATACCCCAGGCGCTGATGATGAGATCCTGTTCGCTGCTCTTCATCTTCTCATCGAAAACACCGGACTCGAAGACCTTGATATTCACTTTAATCCCCACCTGAGCCAGCATGGACTGAAGGACCGTGGCCCCGTTCACTCGATCCTGGAAGTTACTGATCCACAGATCCAGCTCCATGCCGTCACCGTATCCCGCCTCCATAAGGAGGGCTTTAGCTTTTTTGGGATCGTAAGGGTAGACACAGGATTCGGCCGGTGTGAACGTGCTGAGGGGAACGACGGGTCCAGAAGGCTGTTCAGAATTGCCCTGATAGACCACTTGATTGAAGGCTTCCTTGTTGATGGCATAGTCGATGGCCAGACGAACCTTTGGGTTATCCAAAGGTTTTTTCTGGGTATTCATGCCAAGATATATCAGACGCAGGCCCTGGGCTTTTACCACCTGAACCTGGGACGACTCGTTCAGCCGATCGTAGTCGCTGGGAGGTACCGAGTAGACCAGATCAACCTTGTCGGTTTCCAGGGCGATGATCCGGCTGCTATCGTCAGGCAGGACAACCACCGTGAGGTTTTCGAAGGCAGGTTTTTTCCCGTGGTAACCTTCAAAGGTCTTGAGCTCAACCTTCTCGCCCTTCACCCATTTCTTGAAGGAGAAGGGGCCGGTCCCCACGGGATTCCTGAAGTATTCCGCTCCGCTTGTCTCCACAGCCTTTTTGCTGTAGATGCTGGCATAGGGGTGTTTCATGGACTCAAGCCATCCGCCCACGGGCCCCCTGGTCTTTACGATGAAGGTATAAGGATCGATGATCTCGAATCCATCGGGGTCCATGTACTTCGCTTTCGACCCAGCATAGACTGAATCCTTGGACATGGCCCGCTTCAACGAAAAGACCACGTCCTCAGCTGTTAGTTCCTCTCCGTTGTGGAACTTAACCCCTTTTTTCAGGTAGAATTTGTACGTCTGAGGGTCTAGAATTTCCCAGCGCTCGGCCAGGACGGGAACGAGCTTTTTCGTGTGACCATCGACTGTGACCAGGGGCTCGTTGATCTGTTTGATGACGGCGAAGGAAATAGTGTCAACAGCCTGTAAAGGATCCAGGGTCTTGGCATCGCCTCGGAGTCCCACCCGCAAATCCTTCTGCTCTCCGCTGAAAGCACAGGTCGCCGATACCCCAAGCACACACAACAACAACACGCTCTTCCATACGTTCGTACCTCTTCTCATCTTATTCTCCTCCTCTCAAGGCTTCCAACGCAGCTTTTGCCAGAACCTCAACGCCGATGGCGATCGCCCGATCATCGGCATAAAAATTGACGGAATGCGTGGGACAGTGAGGTCCATCGGGAGTCCTGCACCCCAGGCGGAAGAGGGTTCCTGGGGCCTTTTCCAAAAAGTAGGCGTAGTCCTCCCCTCCCATGGCTGGCGATGCCAGGTCGACGACCCTATCCACCGACGCGACATCCCGACAGGCCCGACGGACGTGGTCGACCCATCGTTTATCTACTTCAGTTGGGATGATCCCCGGCGTGATCTCCACCGTAACCGTCGCCTTGAGTCCCTGCCCAACGGCGGTTGAAAGCTCCTTAACTCTGCGATGGAAGAGATCCCTTGTAGTCTTGCGAAGATAGCGAATCGAACCCTCCAGGACGACAGGACCACCAATGTATGAGTTGGAGATTCCCCCCTCAATGCGCCCAAAGGTAACAAGGGCGCAATCAGTGGGAGCAAGTTCCCGAGACCCCAGACTCTGGAGAGACGTCACTATAGACGCCGCCGCCAAGATGGTATCGACACCGTAATGGGGGTAGCCACCGTGAGCCTGCTTGCCCTCCACCGTGATCGTCACGACATCCACACCGGCCGTCATAAAATCATCCCGAACGCCGATCTCGCCTAAGAACAGGTCAGGCAGGACGTGGAGAGCCAGGACTCCATCCACCAAGGGGTTCTCCATGACGCCAGCCTGGATGAACTCCTGGGCTCCCCCCAGTTCCTCCTCGGCATGCTGAAAAAAAAACTTTACACAGCCATCGAAAAGATCCCTATGCTCACCGAGAAGCCTCGCGACCCCCAAAAGGACAGCAGTGTGGACGTCGTGTCCACATCCATGGAATACGCCGTCCTTCTTTGAGGCGAAAGGAACTCCAGATTGCTCCCGTATGGGGAGAGCATCCATGTCGGCCCTGAGACCGACGCACCGCCTTTTTTCTGACGAAACGGGGCTCTCACCGTGGAGTTCGGCAAACACACCCGTTCCACTCCTGCCGATTCGGCGAATTCCACTGAGGCCAAAAAGACGGAGCTGAGATTCCACCAAGTCGGCAGTATCGAACTCGTTGAAACTCAGCTCAGGGTTCTCGTGAATCTGATGGCGCCATTGAATCACCTCTGACGCTATTTCCTGCACCTTGCTTTCCAGAGCCCCACCCATGTAGAAATCCCCCTCTCCGAACACCATAGGACTTGATGTACATGATTAGTTTGCTCAGTTAACATATCATTCTGAGGTTTTCTTGTCAATTCTCCTGTAGTATACGCCGATTTTTTTAATTTATAGGATTTTGCCCCGTGCGGAGTTTTGAGAGTTACAAGGATCTTTTGGAAGAAGACGAGCTTCCGTCTCTCCATCGGGCAATTCTATGATCTGTCTGGTGGGGAGTTGTATTGTCCGACCCTGCCCTTGTAACAGAGCCATCCCAGGAGTATCATGCCCCCATGACTAATGTCTGGCACGGTGAATCGTTCCATGGTATTATGGGAATGAGATCATATATGATCTTATATATTTTGTGAGGGGGTCTGTGTGATGAAAAAGTTTTTCGGCTCTGCCCTTCTGTTGTGCGTGATCGTTCTGGGAGTCTCATCGGGATTTGCCGGCGAGAAAGTGTACAAGCTCAAGATGGCGACGGTCGTCAGCCCTCCTCACCCATGGATCGTCGCAGCTGAGGAGATGGTGAAACAGGTAAAGGATGAGACAGACGGCAAAGTTCAGATCACCCTGCAACACAGTGCCGCCCTGGGAAGTGATCAGAGCACCATCGACGGCATGAGAATGGGCGTCGTGGACATGGTCGTAGGGGGCACCTCGCCTGCCTCGACCTTCGTCCCTGAGTTTGCCATCTTCAGCCTGCCTTTCCTGTTCGACGGATACGACTCCTTCAACAAAGCTATGGACAAGGAGAGCGCTGTCTTCGCCTTTTTTGCCGATGTCATCCGGGAGAGAGGTCTGGGGTTCACGCTCCTCTCCCTGTGCGGAGGCGGCGTCCGGGACGTCTCCAACAACCTGCGCCCCATCGTCAAACCTGACGACATGAAGGGGATAAAGATGCGAGTTCCCGCCAACCCGATCGTCTCCAAGATCTGGTCAGCCACCGGTGCCTTGCCCAGCCCCATGGCCTGGAGCGAGATCTACTCGGCTATGCAAACCGGTGTCGTAAACTGTTTCGACAGCTCCATCAGTGGTTATTACGGAAGCAAGTACTACGAGGTCGCACCGTTCCACTCTCTAACCCAGCATCAGTTCATGGTTTCCTACATCGCTATCAGCGACATCGCGTGGAAGAAGCTTCCTGAAAAATACCGGGAGATCCTGTCAAAAGCCGTGGAAAAAGCCGGTCAAAGGGTAACGGTTGTCGGCTCGGAGTTCGACAAGGCCAAACTGAGTGAGCTTCAGGAGAAAGGCTTGGTTAAGGTGAACGAGGTCGACGCCCAAGCGTGGGTCGATCTATATAAACCCCTTCAGGATGAGTTGGCAACCAACCTGAAAGGAACGAAGAACGGTCCAAAGGTACTGAAGCTCATTCGCAGCGTGCAATAGCCGCTGTATTGTATAAGGAGAGCCTGACAAGTGGGGGCAGGCTCTCCTTCACATTGTTTTGAGGGGGAACGACATGCGTTTTATCGAAAAGGTGAACGATTTCATAGAAATCATCGTAAAAAGGATGTGCGCCCTTTTCCTGATGATCTTTGCAGCCATGGTCCTGCTTCAGGTGATCGCCCGAAATTATCTCGCCATGGCCTTTACCTGGACCATAGAGCTCTCCCTGATGTTGTTCATGTGGGTGGTCTTTCTCGGTGCGGCAGTCGCCTTCAGACAGCGGCGACACTACATCATAGAGGTCTTCCCGGCCAAGTGGGAAAAGTTGAACGCTCTTCTGGATGTAATCGCTGACGGTGTGTGCTTTCTCCTCGTCTACGTTCTGGCCTTCGGAGGATGCCATTTTACTATCATGTCGTTCCAGAGATTGTGCAGCAGCGTTGATCTGAGTCAATCGTGGTTAGTGGGAGTCATGCCGATCTCCGCTGCCCTTATGACTCTCTTTGGCGTCGAAATCATCCTGGGAGACCTCCGGCGTCTCCTCTCAATCCGTCGAGAGGGCATATAACCATGGATGCTCTGGCCCTTCTCATGGGGAGTTTCTTCCTGATGATCGTCATCCGGGTCCCCATCGCCTTTGCCCTGACGGTCTCATCTATCGGTACCCTGGCATATCTCGACCTGCCCCTGTGCTCAGCTCTCAACCAGATGTACTCGGGGATCAACTCGTTTCCCTTGCTGGCCGTCCCTTTCTTCATGCTTCTCGGACGCCTCATGAACGACGGCGGGATCACCGATCGTCTTATGAAGGTATCGGACGCATGGGTAGGCCATATTCGCGGAGGTCTCGGCCACGTAAACGTCATGGTCAGCATGCTTTTTGCAGGTCTCTCTGGGTCAGCAGCCGCTGATACCGCCGGCATCGGCTCGATGATCATCCCAACCATGGTCCGGTCGGGATTCGACAAACCCTTTTCCGTTGCGATCACGGCAGCATCCTCGACATTGGGTGTGATCATTCCGCCAAGCATCATGATGGTGGTCTACGGAGCCTTAGGACAGGTATCCATCGGTGCCCTTTTCCTGGCCGGAGTCGTCCCCGGAGTGATGATCGGCCTTGCACAGATGGGCTACTGCTACTACAGAGCGGTCAGGTACGACTATCCTCGCTGCAAACGGGTTCCCATGCTTCAGCGCCTGAAGGTGACGTTTTTCGCCCTGCCACCTCTGTGTCTTCCCATGATCATCCTCGGAGGCATCACCATGGGCATTTTCACAGCCACCGAAGCAGCGGCCATCGCCGTGGGGGTCGGCCTGATTCTGGTGTTGGCTGTATACAGACACATCGGCTTTCGGGATCTGCCCGAGGTCTTTTCAGACGCCGCAGTCGGTTTTGCCCTGCCCATGTTTCTGGTCTCGGGCGCAAGTGTCATGGGGTGGATCATCGCCTATCTGGATACACCTCAGCTTATATCGGATTATATTTTGTCCATCACCCACTCGTACTATGGCATATACGCCATGATCGTGCTTTTTCTGCTGATCATGGGGACGTTTCTCAGCCCTCTGTCCACCGTGATCATCTTCATGCCCATCCTTCAGGGCTTGGGCAGCGCAGCCAATCTGGATCCGATCCATCTGGGGATTATCGTAAACCTGACTTTATCTCTCGGGATGATCACCCCACCGTATGGGATCTGTCTCCTGATAGGCGCTCAGCTCGGCAATATCTCCGCCCCTCGGGCTTTCGTAGCTCTGATACCCATGCTTCTTCTCGCCCTGGGCATCATCCTCCTGGGCATCGTTTTCCCCGATCTGTTTCTGTTCTTGCCGAAACTGATCATGCCGGAAGCCTTCGCATGATCGATCTTAATATATAAGGGAGTGGTTCTGTGTTAACTCATATGGAGCGCGTCCGAAGGGCCCTTGCCTTTCAGGAGACGGATCGAATCCCGTACAGCCTGTGGATGCACTACCCGAATCGGGATCGCCACCCTCGACGTCTCGCAGAGCTGGCTTGTGCCGACCAGAAAAAATATGACCTGGACTTCGTCAAGTTCATGCCCTACGGCATGTACTCCACCGTCGATTTCGGCATGGACCTCGACGTGTTCTCCGGGTTCGTGGATCCTCCGGTCGGCCACAAACCTCTCATCGAGACTGCGAAGGACTGGGACAAGATTCGTCCCGTCTCCGGGACTGAAGGGGAGTTTGCTATCGTTCTTGAGGCTCAAAGGATCTTTTTCGGTCTTACAGATCAAAGAATTCCCTTTCTCCAGACGGTCTTTAGTCCCCTCACAACAGCGCTCAAGATGTGCGGGGGACCCGCTCTCCTCAAGGGGCATCTGGACGAAAACCCCGAGAAGGTCTGTCGTGCCTTGGAGATCATCACCAAGACGACCAGGGACTTTGCTCAAGCTGCGGTATCCCTGGGGGCTGACGGGCTGTTCTTCGCCAGTCAGATGTCGAGCTATAGCCTGTTAACCGTTGCGGAACACGAACGATACGTCAAAACATACGATATGGAGATCCTGAACGCCGTGGCCGCCCATACCTGGTTCAACGTACTCCACCTTCACGGCTCCAACGTCATGATCAAGGAAGTTCAGGAATATCCCGTTCACGCTCTGAGCTGGCATGATCGGGACGACGGTCCCTCCATGGACGAGGTTCGATCCTTCAGCGAAAAGGCCTTCGTTGGCGGTCTCAGTTGGGGAGAAAACTGGCTTGGAAAAACCGACGCCGAGGTCGAGGCGGAGGTTCGGGAGGTTGCCGCTCGCCACGAGGGCAAGGGAATTCTACTGGGTCCGGGCTGTGTCATTTCTCCGTCGACTCCACCAGAGCGACTGGATTTGGTCCGACGGGTCGTCTGTTCCCTGTAAACAGGAAGAAGTATACGACAGGGGGACGCCCAAGCGTCCCCCTTTTTTAGTACACAGGTGGTGGTCACGTGCAGGGAATCCTTACGACGTTACCGATTGTTTTCATCATAACTCTGGGATGGGGACTTCGACATCTCGGAAAAATCGACGGACAAGAGGTATCGAAAGTCAACTCCGTGCTTTTTTGGTGCATCATGCCAACCATCCTCTTTCGGGGAGGGTTGGACATCGACGCCTCGGTCTTCTTTGACGGGAACTATCTTACAGCCCTGTACGGCTCATTTGTCGCCGTGATTGCTTTGGCATTGTGCACGGTACGAGTGCTACGGTTCCCACAAAAGCGCGGAGCGGTGTTCGTTCTGGGGGCTATCCGAAGCAACGTGGTGTTCATCGGAATTCCCCTGGTATCAGTTCTGTTAGGGGACTCGGGGCTTCGGGCCTTGTATGTCTATCTTTCCGTTGGGATGCTCGTGTACAACAGCCTGCCCATCGCGTGTGCTCAGATGGTGATGGAAGGGCACTTTTCCCTGCGAACCGTTAGGAATGCCCTGGGCAGGACGATTCGGACTCCCTTGATCATTGCCGGGGTTTTGGGGATCCTCCTCTCCCTCACCGGCTTGAAAGACTTTTTGCCCGGGTGGTTTCTTCAAGGCATTGATCTCATCGCCGACGCAGGAAGTGGGCTGGCCCTCATCGTCATCGGTGCTTCCCTTCAATTGAGAGGGCTTTTAAGATCCCTGCGAACCACCTGGTTGCTCATGGGCTACAAACTGATCCTGCTGCCAATCGTCCTTACCGGTGCTTTTTGGCTCTTCCCGCCACAGGATCCTCTCCTGGGGAAGGTATCTATCCTCATAGGAGGCCTATCTCCGGCGTTCAACACCTTTATCATGGCCGCAGGCATGGAGATGGACAGCGAGTACGCCGCCGACTACGTGGCGACCTCTACCGTCGTAGGAGTCGCGGCTGCAGCTTTGTGGATAGAGATTCTATTTTAAATTAATAGCAAGACACCCGCACACAAGCTACTCGTCGGCGATGAAATAACTGATTCGATCGCAGGCATTCGCAAGACTCTCGCGAAGAAGGGAGACAGCCCGATCCCGATCTCCAGCCATCCCAGCCAGAACGATCTCCTTGTGGGTACTATGATGATGCTCCCGATCCACCATCTGGTGGTAAATTCTGACGTATCGAACGATGGGGGCCCTCAGAGAGTCGATGATTTGATAGAGCTTGGGAAGCTCGGCCTGTTGATACATGTACGAGTGAAAATCCCAGTTGATGGCGCTGAGTTTCGTCGGATCCTCCTCATGAATGCCTTGCTCGGCCAGGCCCAAAGCGATCTCATATTTCTCTTTAGTCATCCTCCGGAGAGCCATGTCCAGGGCCAGGCATTCCAGCACCGATCGAATGAGAAAGATCTCCTTGACATCCTGCTTAGAGAGGTTCCGCACTACAGCACCCCGGTAGGGTGCATAGGAGATATACCCCTCTCCATCCAGCTGAATGAGAGCCTCCCGAACCGGCGTACCGCTCACATGATATGCCTTGGCGATCTCAGCGACCCGAATCTGTTGCCCCCCCTGAAGCTGACCGTTCAAAATTTTGTTTTTAAGAGCTGAGTAAATAAGTTCCTTGTTTGTCTGAGCAACTAAGGGGGCCCCCACGATTATATGCCTCCCAACTTGGTATGATTAGACGCTTCCTTTCACAGAGATGTATTGCGTACGTAGTATATCATTCCTCCCCGTGCCGGACATACCGAAGAAGATCGGGAAGAGAGAAGGAGAGGCCCATAGACGCCAAGGTCCTCGCCTGCCCTCGGAGATCGAGCCCCGTGGCATAGTCCATAACGGAGGTCATGCCCGTACAGACCGGGTGAGCAAGCCCGCACGTTTCCAGAAGCTCCTCCAGAGGACAGAGGCCATAGGGCACGTCCTCCACGATGTATCGATGTCCCGTCGTCCTCGGAAGTTTGCTGTTTTTATACAGGGGATTCGTGGTCATGATGTCGTACAGAGAGTCCCCGCTGGCACCCTGTTCAGCGTACCAGGCGCGGATCATCTCACCCACCGGCGTGAGAGAACCGACGACGTCGGGCAGTGATGCCAGCTCCATACGCTCGCCATCCAAGGCCTCCACCAAGGACGCTACCCCACGAGTGAAGGCCCCGTGATACGAGTGCATATCCAGACCTCGTTCCACGTTCGCCAGGTTGAGAAGAGTCAAGGGCGTGTGGAGAAAAACGTTGGGGTTGGATACTCCCGTGGCCAGGATATTATCGCGTACCGTCAAGGTTGGATAGAGCTCTCGGATAGGGCGAAGCGTCTCGTCAGTCATAGCGGAGGGAAAGACCGCCGCTCCGAGACCCCGTTTAAACCCTCGGATACGTACCCAGTCGTCGCCCCTCGTCGCGGTGTAAATCAGGCATTCCAACTCAGCCACGGCCTGTACCGCGTGATTACCCTTCTGTCGAATGGTCCGAAGGAACTCCACGGAACCATATGCGTTGCCGGGCATGAGACAGACTGTCTGATCCCTCCTCAGAAAGGGAGCACACAACGATGCCATAGCCTTTTGCCCGTAGGCAGGGACCACGACCAACACGACCTCACTGTCCTGAAGCCCTCGTTCTGGATCGGTAGTGACGAGCTCAAGAGACGCCGCCCCTGATGGACGGCCACTGGACTCCAGACTTTGCAGGTCGATACACTTCGTCCGGCTCACCGTCTCCACGCTGGAGCCCCAATCCCTGTGCTCTAAAATCGTGACTTGGTGCCCAGACAGAGAGAGGTCAGCAGCGACAGCAAATGCGCCGTTTCCACCTCCTACAATCGTGATAGCGGTCATGATGTACTCCTCCTTCCTCTACGGAGTGTCGGTCCAACTAGGGTCACTATGATGAGCCCCAGAAGAAAGATGGAAAGCGGACTCTGGCAAAAAAATGACCATTCCCCTCTCGAGAGCATCAGAGCTCGACGGAACTCCCCCTCTGCCATGGGACCAAGGATAACTCCGAGGATCATCGACGGGGTTGAAAAATCCCAGCGCTTCATCAAGTAGCCGACAACGCCGAAAAGGATCATGACTCCCATGTCGAAGGAGTTATTTCTGATAGCATAACTCCCCACCACACAGAGGACCATGATGACCGGCGCCAGGAGGTCAGTGGAGACCTTTGTAATACGGGCCACGTGCTTGGCCGCACAGATACCCACCACGAACATCATGACGTTGGCGATGAAAAGCCCACACAGAAGGGCGTAGGAGACGTCGGCATGTTTCGTAAAGAGCTGAAGCCCCGGCTTGAGGCCGTGAATGAGGAGCCCTCCCAGAAAGATCGCCGAGACGGTATTCCCCGGGATACCCAACGTAAGCAGGGGGACAAGAGAGCCGCCTGTCACGCCGTTATTGGCCGACTCGGATGCTATGACGCCCTCGATAGTGCCCTGACCAAAACGCTCTGGATGTTTTGAAGCTCTCTTCGCCTCGTTGTACGAGATCGCACAGGCGATGCTCATACCAGCAGCAGGGATAATTCCCACCAAGGTCCCGAGAAAAGACGAACGGATGAAGTTAAACCAATTGGCCTTGATATCGGCCAACCGAGGCAGAGCACTGTCCGAAAAAGTCGCGATATCCTGAACGATGGTCTTTCGTTTTTGAGCACCCAAGACCAGAACCTGGCACATTGAGAAGAGGCCAATGACCAAGGGAATGATCGGAATGCCCTCGAAGAGGGAGACGTTGTCAAAGGTATACCGGTAGACCCCTGAGATCGTATCCACCCCCACGGTCGCCAGAAGGAGCCCCACGACGCCAGAGATCATCCCTTTGATTAAGGACCCCTTTGAGAACCCCACGATGATAGAGAGACCGAAGAGAGCTAGGTAGAAAATCTCCACCGGGCCGAACAGGAGGACGATCCGCGACAGGGGCGGCGCCAGAAGCAACAGGGCCAGGGCACTGAAGAGACCTCCGATCAAGGAGGCAAAGGCACTCATCGCCAGGGCTCGGCCACCTTCCCCCTTTTTTGTCATCTCATACCCATCCAGCGTCGTGATCACCGCTGCTGGAGTTCCCGGCGTGTTGATCAGTATCGCCGATATCGAGCCCCCATACGTGGACCCACAATAGATGCTGATAAGAAAAATCATCCCTCCCGCCGGCGATAGAGAGTAGGTAAATGGGATAAAGAGGGCAATGCCCATGGTTGAGGTGAAACCTGGCAGGGCTCCAACCACGATCCCCGTAATCGTTCCAAGAAAACATAACAGCAAATTCGCAGGAGCGATGGCGGTCAATGCACCATGTGCGAGGACAGAAGCTATATCTATATCCACACCAAGTCCTCCTTTGGTTTACAAACTCATACCCGCTATGGTCAGGGTTGGCAGAGGCACCTTGAGCAAGAAACGGAAACCCAGATACACAGCAGTCACTATAACCCCTGAAACGAGGAAGGCCCTTCTCTTATGAGGATAACCCAAAATCAAGGCTGTTACCGGACAAAACACCATGGAGGCAATCAAGAATCCAAAAAACCACACCGAGGGCACGTAGAGCAACGCAGAGCAGAGCACGATGACAAATCGACGAGGCGAAGGACTATCTGAGCTCCTCCCTGCTCTGATCTTCTTCAGAACCGTGGCTCCGAGGAGAAAGGTGCTCAACACCAAAAGGATGTAGGCCAGGTACTGAGGATACCGCAAAGCGTCCTCGGTAAAATCTTTCGTGTCCAGAAGAAAATACGCCCCAAGGGCGTATAGAACAATAATGGGAAGGTACGCATCGAAAAAATTGGACATAGGTACATATCACCTCACAAGCAAGGGCGAAGCATAAGCTTCGCCCCTGGATCGTCCATTACCAAGGATTGCTCTTCCACTGCTTCGAGAGATCCTTATCGATATCCTGAAGGAATGTGGTGTACTTCTCGGCGTTCATGTAGTGAACGGGCATCTGAAGTTGTTCGGCCTTGGCTTTGAACTCCGGGTCAGCGAGGGCTTTCTCGATGGCCGATTCGATTGCTTTGAGAGCATCCTTGGGGAAACCCTTGGGTGCGGCCACGCCCCTGAGAGCGATCTGGAGAAAGTCATATCCCTGCTCTTTGTAGGTTGGCACATCGGGAACGGTGGTATCCCGCTCTGGAGAACCGATGCCAAGAAGCCGAAGGTTGCCGTCCTGAAGGTAGGTATACGTCTCCGAGACATTCATCGCCACGGCATCCACATGTCCTCCCATAAGGGCCACCATACCTGGGGCAGAGCCGTCAAAGGGAACCTTATTGAGGGTCACACTGTCCTGCTGTTCCAGTCGACTCAGGAGCATGGCCTCGGAGGTTCCAGGACCAGTGTACGCGATGGATACCGCATTGGTCTTCTTCTTTGCTGCAGTCATAAGGTCTTTGAGGGACTTGAACGGACTATCCGGCCTGACACCGATAACCCCCGGGTCCATGACAATATTGCCGATCAGGTCGAAATCTTCCAATGCATACTTACAGCCTTTGCGCTGGATGGGGATCATGAGAAAGGCAGGAGGATTAATGAAGCCTATGGTATATCCGTCCGGCTTTGCATTGGCGATGGCGGTCCATCCGATCTCGCCGGAAGCCCCAGGCTTGTTGATGATGGCAAAGCTCTGGCCGAAATACTTTTCGGCGAACTTGAAGACCGTCCGGGCAGCGATGTCGGTTCCCCCACCGGGCTGGAAAGCGACAATAACCTCAACAGGCTTCTCTGGATACTGAGCCCAGAGAGGAGCAGCGCTCATACACAAAACAGCGATGGCAGCGACAATGTACAGACTTCTTTTCACGATGAACCTCCTTTTGTCAAAAAGAACATCTCTCCCAACATCCCACGTCTTTTCCCTCGGATTCTACCCCTTCGACACCCCCCTCCTCTCAGTTGAGACGTTTAGACACGATATCGATGATAACGCCGTCGACGTCCTTCATTCCTTCGACGTTCAGAGCCACAGCGTTTTCCACTGTTTTAGAGATATCGGACGGATCGACAACACCCTGGGCCCCCTTCAGACTATCTCCCGCTAAAACCACCATCGCAGCACAATACGCCTCAGCAGCCCCAGTGGAGACCTTGAGAGCACAGGTTTCCTTGGCTCCGTCGCAGACCATTCCCACCAAGTTGCCAAGGATGATCTCCATCGCCTTCGTCGATTGCTCGACGGAACCGCCGAGAAGGTGCGTGATCCCAGCTGCAGCTCCAGCTCCAGCCGCCACGGCACAGCCACAGACCGGACTGAGCCGCCCCATTCGGCTCTTGACAAAACTCGTGCTGAGATGGCTGAAGGCTAAGGCCTCGGCGATCTCCTCCCGGGATTTCTTGTGAAACACGCCGGCCACATAGACCGGCAGGATCGCCGTGATACCGTGGTTGCCGCTGCCAGCACTGCTCATAACCGGAAGCGGAGCCCCATCCATCCTGGCATCCGAGGCTGCGGCAGAAAACGACCGAATCTGAGCCGCCAGATCCCGCTCAAACAGATCACCCGACATACGCCGAATATTCTTGCCGAAGTTCAGTCCGACATCGTTTTTCAGTCCGTAATCGGCGATGGCCATGTTCATGTCTACCCCTGCCATGAGGACATCCCTGTCTTCCTCATCCAACGTATCGACAAGCGCGACGAGAGAGTCATAATCCATGGATGAGACCTGAGCAGAGACTGACGGCGTCGATGCTGTCTGGGACTCAGATGTTTTTTGAAAGACGTTGGCCCCGTCTTTGTCGACAGAGACGATATTCGTGTGACTCCCTTGAATGACGCAACGAGCCTGATGATCCTCAGAAAAGACATCGGCCAAGACGTAGACACCATGCTTCGTCATGTCAGCCTCAAGGGAGACCGCTCCCCGCTCTACCATAGCCTGAGCATCTTGAATATCTCTATCCGAGACCTCCCGCAGCACCTCCAGACCATACTCCGATTTGCCGCAGCTGGCACCCAAGGCCGCCGCTATAACGTTTCCCCGAAGTCCTCCCGTTCCAGGTATACCTACGGCAACTCCGTTTTTGAAAATGCTGTCACTGACCACCACGTCGATGGAGTTCACCGGTTGAGCCAATTCCTCAGCTGCCCGGGCCACAGCCAATGCCACGGCACCGGGCTCGGTACAGCCAAGTGCTGGCTTTACTTCCTGCGCAAGAAATTCTTTAATGGTAAACATGGGCGCTCCCCCTCCGATACAGGTTGATATATGAGATTATATATCATTTTTTATGCACAACAAGGGTTTTTCCTCCTCATGAGGAGAGAAAGACAACAGCACTGTGCCTTGTAACCATGACAGTTGAGGTTGACAGCGTTTTTTTGCCGTGGTAAAGGTGTACAATAATTTCGGATGTTCGTTTTGGGGGCAACCTAAACTCCGTGAGGGGGAATATCAAGGGAGGGGTCGTATTGATTCGGTATATTGTAAAGAGAGTCGTCCTACTGATTCCGGTACTTCTCAGCGTCATGATCATTCTTTTCACAATTTTATATTTTACACCTGGTGATCCAGCCCGTATCGCACTGGGCCAGGAGGTCTCCCCAGAGGCCATCCAATCCTTTCGAGCAGAGCATGGCCTGGATCAACCCTACTTTGTTCAGCTGGGACGATACCTGTACGGTGCTGTGTTTCATGGCGATCTCGGGTATTCCTTCGTCATGAAGAGCTCGGTAAGTTCCGAGCTCGCTAACAGGATCCCCACAACCATGAAGCTGGCCTTCTGGGCCGTAGTTTTCAGCACACTGGTGGGAATCCCTATGGGGGTCATATGTGCCGTCAGGCAGTACTCCCTTCTGGACAGCGTAGTAACGTTGATTACCCTGCTGGGGATCTCTATGCCCACGTTCTGGACGGGGTTGTTATTCATCGTGGCATTCAGCGTCAAACTCGGCTGGCTGCCCTCAATGGGCTTCAGCTCAGTGAGCGAGATGATCCTCCCCATTCTGACCCTTTCAGGCTCGTCGGTCGCGATCATCGCCAGAATCACCCGATCGAGTATGCTTGAAGTCGTCAGATCCGATTACGTGCGAACCGCTCGGGCTAAGGGACAGAAGGAAAGCTCTGTCATATTCCGACATGCTCTTCCAAACGCGATGATCCCCATCATGACGATCATCAGCATGCAATTCGGGATGCTCCTCGGAGGTTCCATCATCACCGAAGCCATCTTCTCCATATCAGGGGTGGGCCGTCTGCTGCTGGAGGCTATCAACATGAGGGACTATCCTATCATTCAGGGGGCCGTCCTTTTCATCTCGGTGTCCTTCTGCCTCATCAACCTCGCGGTCGATATTCTGTACGCCTTCGTCGATCCGAGAATTCACGTGAGATAAAGGGGACTCAAAATGGCACTGCTTAAGAGTAATTCTCTATGGCGATACACCCTCATTCGGCTTCGACGAAACTATCTCGCCGTCTTCGGTGTTTTCGTCCTTCTTACCCTCATTCTTGTCTCCATCTTTGCCGAACAGGTAGCCCCTTACGGGTACGCCGAGCAGGACTACACCATGATCCGAAAGGGGCCATCGGCCCAACACATCCTGGGGACCGACGAGTTTGGTCGAGATGTCTTCAGTCGTCTCGTATACGGTTCCAGAGTCTCCCTGCAGGTCGGGTTGGTCGCTGTCTCCATCTCCCTCCTCGCAGGGGGAGCCATTGGAGCTGTGGCTGGATACTTCAGCGGACGGATGGATAACATTCTCATGCGCATTATGGACGTTCAGCTTGCCATACCGACGATCCTCCTGGCCATCGTCATCTCGTCAGTCCTTGGACCGGGACTCTTCAACCTCATGGTTGCAGTGGGTATTACGTCCATCCCGCGATTCGCTCGCCTCATGAGGGCTTCTGTCCTCTCCATAAAGGAGATGGAGTTCATTGAAGCCGCTCGAGCCATGGGAGCCAGCCATCTTCGTATTATCCTCCTCTACATCCTCCCCAACTGTATGGCCCCCCTGATCGTTCAATCTACTCTGAGCGTGGCCAACGCGATACTGTTTGCTGCGACCCTCAGTTTCCTGGGGCTTGGCGTTCAGCCTCCATTCCCCGAATGGGGGGGAATGCTCTCAGCAGCCAGACCCTACCTTCGGAGTAACGCCTACCTCAGCGTTTTCCCTGGATTGGCGATCATGATCACTATCCTAGCTCTGAATTTCCTGGGCGACGGTTTACGGGATGCCTTAGATCCCAAACAAAAACGGTAAGGCGGTGTAGATCCGATGGGAAAAACATCCAATAGACCGCTTTTGGATATTCGAGAGCTCTCCGTCCGGTTTGAGACTGACTCGGGTATCGTCCATGCGGTAAACGACCTCAACCTGACCCTGCAATCAGGAAAGGCCCTGGGTTTCGTTGGTGAAACCGGTGCTGGAAAGACAACGACGGCCCTCGCTGTACTTCAGCTTATACAGAGCCCCCCGGGAGTCATTGAAAAAGGGGAGATCTACTTCGAGGGACAGGACATACTGAGGATGAGCGAGCTGGAGCGACGACAAATGAGGGGGAGCCAGATATCCATGATCTTTCAGGACCCCATGACCTCCCTCAACCCCATTATGACCGTCGAGGATCAAATCATGGAGATGTTGTCCCTTCACGCCAGCGAGGGCGTCAAAGTGCGGCTGGAGCAAGCCCACGAGATGCTGAGCTTGGTTGGGATCCAACCAGATCGGGGTAAAGAATATCCCCATCAATTCTCCGGCGGAATGCGCCAGAGGGTTGGTATCGCCATCGCCCTGGCCTGCAAGCCTGCCTTGCTCATCGCCGACGAGCCGACTACAGCTCTGGATGTAACTATTCAAGCTCAGGTCATCGACCTTATAAAAAACCTTCAGAAGAAGGTCAACACGTCCCTTCTCCTGATCACCCATGATCTGGGAATCGTAGCGGAAATCTGCGATGATGTCGCCATCATGTATGCTGGACGATTGGTGGAGTACGGTCCAATTTGTACACTTTATGAAAACCCCCTTCACCCCTATACCCAAGGGCTTTTCGACGCCGTTCCGCGTTTGGACAGCACCCCGGGAGGCCGCCTGAGCGTTATTCCCGGCCGTATGCCGGACCCCACGGACCTTCCTACGGGATGTCGATTTTCACCTCGGTGTTTCTGGGCCAAGGAGATCTGCCACAATACTCCTTGTGGGATGAGGGAGTATGAGCCCAACCATTTTGTGGATTGCTACTTCCCTATTAACAGGAAAGAGGGGACTTCTCCATGAATCCTGCAGAAACTCGCACGATTGACCTTATTCAAATCAGAGCACTGAAGAAACACTTCCCCGTTGCAGGAGGTCTTTTGCACGCCGTGGATGATGTCTCCCTCGCCATCAAGAAAGGGAGTACTCTGGGCCTCGTAGGTGAATCAGGTTGTGGAAAATCGACCCTTGGACGAGTGGTCATTGGCTTGCTTAACGCCACCGCAGGGGAAGTCCTCTTCGACGGACAGAACGTCCTGAATATGTCCACTCAAGAACTGAAGGAATTTCGGCGTCATGCCCAGATCGTCTTCCAGGACCCCTTCTCCTCATTGAACCCCAGGATGTCGGTCTACCAGCTGATCGCCGAGCCCTTACTGATCAACAAGGTCTTTAACACAAACCAGAAGGTCGTGGTCAAAGTCCAGGAACTCATGGAGACCGTCGGCCTGGCCGAAAGGCTGATCACATCCTTTCCCCACGAGCTTGACGGCGGTCGTCGTCAGAGAATTGGCGTCGCACGAGCCCTTGCTCTTGACCCCGACTTTATCGTCCTGGACGAGCCTGTCTCCGCCTTGGACGTCTCCATCCAGGCCCAGATATTAAATCTCCTTGCCGATCTGAAGGAGCAGCGAGGGTACACCTATCTTTTCATCTCCCATAACCTGAGCGTGGTGCGCTACGTCTCTGACGAGGTGGCCGTCATGTACCTTGGTCAGGTGGTCGAAAAGGCCCCCAACGTGGAACTTTTCCAAAAGCCGATTCATCCCTATACCCAGGCTCTTCTCTCCGCCGTTCCAACTATTGAGGTCGGACGTGACAAGGGCCGCATCATCCTTGAGGGAGACGTCCCAAGCCCCATAAACCCTCCCGACGGTTGTCGCTTCGCTCCTCGCTGCCGCTATAGGCAGGAGAGCTGTACCGAGGCAACACCTACTTTGCAAGAGATTGACCAACGTCACTACGTGCGGTGTCATCGTTCCGGTGAACTGGTCTAGAAGGGGGGCGAGAGATGAGATAACCGCTGTTGGTAGAACAAGCATACATAGCCTATGAAGACAGGTCTGTGTGGTTGATGAGTGGAGGTGCGTTTTGTGATGAAGAAAAACCTGTGCACAGCATTAATTCTTGTCTGCGCTCTGGTTTTGAGCGGCTTAGCAACTGTGTATGCAGCTCCTATGGAGAGCTTTAACATGGGATTGGAGGGGGATGCGAAAAACCTCGATCCTCACCGGGCAACGGACACCATGTCCTTCACCGTTTTGAGGCACATCAACGAACCCCTGGTAACCGTTGACGGCAGAACAAAAAAACTGGTCCCGGTCCTGGCGGAGCGCTGGGAGATGCTTGATCCCGAGACGTACAAATTCTACCTGAAGAAGGGCGTCAAATTCCACAACGGCGAGGAACTCACCGCTGAGGACGTGGTCTTTTCACTCAAACGCGCCACCCAGAAGGAGTGCGTTCACGCGGGGAGTCGGGGACGACTGATCGATCCTGACGGATTCAAGATCGTCGATCGCTACACCGTGATCGTGAAAACTCGTGGCCCCATTGGTGGATGGCTTGGATCCATGAAACACCCCTTCGCAAGCATCTTCAGTAAAAAGGCCGTCGAGGAAGGCGGAGAAGAATATTTCCGTAATCCCGTCGGCACCGGGCCTTTCGTCTTTAAAAACTGGGTCAAGGGAGAGAAAATTGAGCTTGAGCGTTTTGAGGACTACCATGGCAAACCCGCCAACTTCAAAAAGCTCACCTTCCGTGTCATGCCCGATGACAGCAGCCGCGTCATCGCCCTGGAGACCGGCAAGGTTGACATGATTTACGGCGTTCCGCCAAGTGAGGTCGAGAGGTTGAACAACTCACCCAAGACAAAGGTGGTCCTGGCTCCAGGATTACGGCTTCGCTACCTCGGCATGAACACTCAGAAGAAGCCTCTGAGCGATCCGAAAGTTCGCCTGGCTATCGAATACGCCATCAACAAGGAAGCCTACGGTCAAGTGGTCTACCAGGGAAATTCGGACCAACCAGACGGCCCTCTGATTCCGGCAAGCACCTTTACCCCCAAGAATGCCAAGCCATTCCCCTACGATCCCAAGAAGGCCAAGGCTCTTTTGAAAGAGGCTGGATATCCGGACGGCTTCACCATGGAGCTACGGACCGGTAACCTCCAGGACAACGTCAACGGTGCCACAGTTATCCAGTCTATGCTCAGCCAGATTGGTATTACCGTTGACATCAAAGTCTTCGAGCCCGGAGCCCTCGTATCCAAGATGGTGAACGAGGACGACTACGACTCCTACATTGCCCAGTGGGGAATGCAAACGTCTCGAAGCGCCGGGACGTTCTGGCTCAGCCTCTTTTCCTCGGGCGGCATCGGTTCGTCAAACTGGGCTCGCCTCAACGATGCCAAGGTCGACGAGTATATACAGGCTGCCCAACACTGTGTCGACGCTAAAAAACACGAGGAACTTCTCCAAAAGATTTGGGATCGCCTGAACACCGTCCATCCGATAGTGCCTTTGGTCGTGCCCAAGGAGCTCTACGGGGCCCGCAAGGACCTCGGCGGCTTAGAAGAACTTGCTGACGGACAGCTGAACTACTTGGGCAATCTCTACCTGAAAGACTAAACACTTCTTCAAGCGTCCACTTTTTAAAGAGCGGTAGCCTCTACATTCAGAGGCTACCGCATACCTCTGTTATGTTGGGAGGAGAGACGTTCATGCTTCGAGAGGATCGATTTAACGGAGCCATAGACCTCCTGCGTGATAACAAATTGGACGCCGTCTTTTTAGCACCATCCGCCGACCTGAAGTACGTCACGGGGCTTTCTCTGAAACCCGACTCCAGGTTGAAAGGACTCGTACTTTCCCGACAGGGAGGGGCTTTTTTCCTCTGCCCTTCCCTGTATCGAGATGACGTTCAGAGCGTTGAGAATACCGTTCCGATTGAGGAATGGGCTGACGGAGAGGGGGCACCTTCAGCCTTCTTTCGCGGCCTGAAAAAGCTCGCACTGACCGGCCCCGTCACGATGGCCTTCTCTCGAGGTATTGAAGCAGGGGAGATGATGGATCTCGTTCACGGAACGGAGATCACCCCCAAAAACGGGGCCTACCTCTTGTCCCCCCTGCGATCGGTCAAAAGCAAAGAGGAACAGTCTCTCATGCGGAAAGCCTCGAGAATGAACGATCGTATGATGGAGGCTCTTACAGGCTACCTCACACCAGGTTTACGAGAGCGTGATGTCGTGCGGTTTATCATGAACTTTCACGAGTCCCACGGAGGTAACCCGAGAATTCCATGCGTAGCCTGCGGAGAAAACAGTGCATCACCCCACTACGACGGCAGAGCGAACAGCGTCCTAGCAGAACAAGACATGATCATGGTCGACTCGGGCGGGTGGTATGACGGCTACAGCCATGACATGACGAGGATGTTTTTCTTAGGCCCGCCCACGGATGAACAGAGACGAATCTACGAAATTGTGCTTGAGGCACAGAATACAGCGGAAAAACACGCCATCACCGGAGCAATCCCAGCGGATCTCGACGCTATCGCCAGAGGGATCATCCGTCGCGAGGGATACGGAGAGGCGTTTTGTCACAGATTGGGACATGGTATAGGGTTGGACGGCCACGAGATGCCGTATATCGCTCCAGATAACCGTGTTCCTCTACAAGAGGGCAACTGTTTCAGCATTGAGCCCGGTATCTATTTGAGAGGGATGTTCGGCATCCGAATCGAAAACCTCGTTATGCTGACCTCTTCAGGACAGGAAGTCTTAAACCTGTTTCCTAAGGAGATCACGGTCATATAGGAGCATTTTTTGTCCCGTCCAAAAGAAGGGAGATGGAGGTATGGCGGCCCCTGATGTTTTGAGGTTATCTAAGGATCTCTCGGACTATATCGTACACGCAAAAAGGAAAATTCATCAAAACCCAGAGCTCGGCATGGCCGAGTTCGCCACGACAGAATTTGTCCGATCAGAGCTGAAGTCCTTTGGAATCGACGTAGCGCCCTGGGGTGAGGGAACTGTAGGAGCTCTCGGACTTCTCAAAGGCTCTGGCCCCGGTACAGGCTCTGCCATCGCTCTTCGGGCAGATATGGACGCACTTCCCATACAGGAGGTAACCGGTCTCCCCGACGAATCAAAGGTCCCAGGCGTTATGCACGCCTGCGGGCACGACTGTCACACCGCCATGCTTTTAGGGGTGGCGAAGATTTTGTCGGGCATGAGAGATCGTTTCGCCGGCACGGTCAAATTCCTCTTCCAACCTGCAGAGGAAACCTTGAACGGCGCACGATACATGATCGAACGGGGCGTCCTTGATGATCCTAAAGCTGACTGTATCGTGGGACTTCACGGTCATTCAGGGTTTGACGTGGGCGAGCTGGCCTTTCGATCCGGTCCCTCCATGGCCTCTTCTGATTTCTTCACCGCCACCATAACGGGAACCAGTGGACATGGCGCCTACCCTCATAGAATCCAGAAAGATCCAATTCTGGCAGCCTCCAACGCCACACTCGCCATTCAGAGCATCATCACTCGCCAGGTAGACGCCATAGACAGCGTTGTCATCTCCATTTGCGAGATTCATGGAGGTTCGGCGAAAAACATCATCCCCGAAGTGGTCCAGTTTGGAGGATCAGTGCGATGTCAACGCGAGGAGACCAGGAAAACCATTGAAGGGCGCATTCGAGATATTGTCAATCATTCAGCGGCACTGTACAAATGCACGGCTGACCTGAACTATCACTACGGAGTTCCTCCTTTGGTCAACGACTCAGACCTGGTAGCAATAGCCCGAGAGAGCGCCCGGAAAATCGTCGGAGATGAACGCGTACGATCAATAGACGTTCCCGCCATGGGCTCCGAGGATTTTGCCGAATATCTTCAGGTCCTCCCCCGTGGGCTTTTCGTCAGGCTTGGGGTTCATTCCCCAGGACAACCCAACCCCATATTCCACAACGGCTCTTTCGTTTTTTCAGAGGAAGCCCTCCCTTACGGAACGGCCTTCTTCGTCCAGTTCGTCCTGGATATGAACGGCGACGACGGACGACAGTAACTCAGACGAGAAAATCTCACAACGAGCATGTCCCCCTCCGGGGCATCCATTGTCGATTTATTCAAGGGGGGGGAGGAATATCATGACGACCAACATGAACGACAGACGACGATACTGGAGAGTCCTCACCCTCTTGACCACCGTGGCGGTCCTCTGTGCAGGCCAGGCCTGTGCCCTGTCCGTGGGAGCCTTGAACATCGAATACTTTATCGTATCGGGGAAAAAAGCCTACTCCCTCAACGACTGTACCACACTGACCTCAAGGACGGGCGCCGCCTCACCCTGGTCAACGTCCACCTCAAGAGCCCGAGTACCAGAGGCAAGAAAGACAAAAAACTCGCCCAACGATACAACGACGCCAAGCGTCAGGCCCAGATTCAGGGGCTCAACGTCCTTGTGCAATCGCTGGAGGGGCCCGTCCTCGTCCTTGGCGACTTCAACCAGGAGGACCCACCGGGCCTGGCCTTTCCACTGCTCTCCCTCCCCGAGGGGAGCTACAGCTATGACGACCGCCGAAGCCGACTGGACTTCATCGGCTACTCGGGCATACACAGAGATCCCCGATGGCGAATCCGGGAGGTTGAGACAGCCATCCCAACCCGTTCCTCAAAGAGATCCCAGTCACCGGACCACGACATGGTCATCCTGGACATGGACGGCGTCATGAAACAGCATTGACATGATTATAAATACTCTCTTTTTTGACTCGTCTGTCTTTTGATTCTATAATGAAATAAAGTTACAAAAATCAAGAGGGGGAGTGTTGTATATGACGTTGCTTGAGATGTATCAGGAGTTGAAGACCAAGACCTTTGTGGACCTGACCCATGCGTTCGGCCCAGGGATACCGCACTTTCCGGCCTTGCCTAACATGGAGCAAGACACCATCTACACCGTCGAAAAGGACGGTTTCTGGGTGGAGAAGATGACCATCGTGGGCCAGTGGGGAACTCACGCAGACTCGCCGCGGCATTTCTCCGTTGGAAAGCGGACCCTGGACGAGATCGACGTGAAGGAGATGTTCCTTCCCCTTGTGGTCATCGACATGTCTCAGGAGGCAGCCCAAAACCCCGATAAAGCTCTCTCGGTGGAGGACATCAAAAAATGGGAGAGCGTCCACGGTCCCGTGCCCGAAGGGTGTTTTGTGGCCCTTCGAACCGACTGGTATAAGCGGTGGCCCGATTGCGACGCCATCGACAACAAGGACGAGCAAGGGGTGCCCCACTATCCAGGATACAGCCTTGAGTCCCTGGCCTATCTGTACGAGGAACGGAAGATCACGGCATCAGGGCACGAGACCCCGGACACCGACTGCGGAATCTCCTCGGCTCGAGGTGAGCTTCCCTGCGAGTTCTACATCCTCGACCAAAACCACTACCAGATCGAGTTCATGGCCAACCTCGACAAGGTACCCCCGACAGGAGCTCTTATCGTGGCGGCTTTTCCCAAACTCCACAAAGGTTCTGGCTTCCCTGCACGTTGCTTCGCCATCCTGCCGTAAACGATAACGCACAAAGAAGGCCTCGAAGGATTCTCCTTCAACAGTAATGCAGAAACTAAAATAGACTGAAAGGAGATGGATGTTATTGGAGTTTAGAACGAACGTTTTCATCGATGGAGGGTACATTAGAAATATAAATAAAAAAACGAATAGACTATAATTCATTCAAAAACTCGTCGATAGCTCACGTGGAACTCTTTTCAAAGCTTATTACTATGACTGTCTCCCATATATTGATCCTAAGACCCCAAGCGAAGAGGACAAAGAACGCCAAAGAAAAGCAAAAAGTTTTTTGAGTAGCCTCGAAAAAAATGATAATTTCCATACCCGTTTGGGCGTCTTGAAAAAACGAGGTGAAAATGCCGACGGTAAACCTATTTTTGTTCAAAAAGGGGTCGATCTGCAATTAGGGTTGGATGTCGCCGTTGCTTGTTTGTCTGGCAGAATTGACCAGGTTATTTTCATCGCAGGAGATGGCGATTTTCTTCCCGCCTCCAATTTTGCTCGGGATGCTATGGTACGAGTAGTCTTGGCTCATGGGGATAGGAAAACATATGACTACAACCTATGGGAAAGTGCAGATGAGCGGATTTTTCTTGACAGCGCTTTTTTTGACATGATACGTCTTTCCTGAGAAGAAATAAGAAAAGTCGGGGCTTTGAAGCTCCGACTTTTCTTCATCATCAACTGGCTTCGCTCGACTAAGAGCTAACCGCTCATTATGAGTTTAAGATACAGCGTAACATAGATTTTGTCAATATCTTTGAAGGCTGTCCCTCAAGGATACATGGGGTTTCTCCTCATCTGTATCGAATTGTGATTCCGACATGTCAGTGAATCGAAAATACCCCGCTGGAGACTTGTTTGTTCAGTTTTTAAGGTATTTATCAAACCATCGGGAAATTTCCTCCAGTCGGGCCAGTCGCTCCCGGGGCTTGCCTCCCCGGCTCAGCTCGTGGTTTTCGCCCTTGAAGACACACATCCTGGTCGGGACGCCGTGCTGTTTCAAGGCCGTAAACATCTGTAACCCCTGCGAGAGCTCACACCGATAATCCTCCTCGGAGTGGATAAACAACGTCGGAGTGACGACCTTGTCGGCATATTTCAGGGGCGAGTGATCCCACAAGGTCTCGATTCCCCCTTCGTCCCAGAGGTCGGCTCCCTGCTGATCCGCCACGAAGAAATAACCGATATCGGACACCCCCACCTTTGAGATCCAGTTGGAGATGCTGCGCTGCGCCACCGCCGCCTTGAACCGGTCGGTATGACCGATGACCCAGTTCGTCATAAAGCCGCCATAGGAGCCACCGGTGATCCCCATGCGGTGCTGATCCACGAACGGCAGAGCAGCCACGGCATCGGTAAAAGCCATGATGTCGTCGTAATCGACGGAGCCATATCGCCCCCGAATATCGTCAAAATCGTTCCCCCGGCCGTCGCTCCCCCGTGGATTGCAGAAGGCCACGACATAGCCTCGGGCAGCCCAAAGCTGCATCTCGTGGAAATACACGTCGCTGAAGGTGGTCTTGGGACCACCATGGACGTGGACGATAGCCGGATACGTACTCCCCTCTCGAAAATCCGTGGGTTTCATCACCCAGCCGTCGATATCCCACCCTGGATCGGCCCGACTCGAAAGAAACACAGGTGTCGAGATACTCCGTTCCCGTGAAAGCCATCCGTTCCAATCCGTGACGGGATGTTCACGACCGTCTCGAAGCAGGTAGAGCTCCTGAAGGGCCTGCCCCTCCAGACCGACCACGGCGACAACACCGGAGCGCACGTGGTAGTCGTCCACCGACGACAGACGAGAGGTCACCTGATGGACGCTCCCGTCCGGATCCAGCCTGTGAAGACGGGATCGGGTTCGGTCCGTGGAGACAAACCAGAGGGAGCCGCCGTCCACGAAGAAACCCAGGTTCAGGTCGGCGGTGCCGTACCGGCAGTCACAGCCGATGGAGTTGCGAAGCCCTCGATCCAGCCATGGCGTGAACTCCACGAGCTCGCCCTCCTCAAGGCCATAGAAGGAGACGTTCTCGTTCACCCCGTGGCGATCCAACCGGGAACCGCTCAGAACAACTCGATTATCAAGATAGTCGGCACATCGACAACAGAGCTGACCGTCGGGAATCAGCTCTGTCACGATACCTGTGGACAGGTTGATTTCCCGAAGCCCCGGCCGGACCGGGCGCACATCCCGAAAATCGGGGCCCACGACCAGGACCTTTGACCGATCTGGAGAGAGGCGATAACGAACCACGTCCAGTGTCTCCGCGCTGATGAGCTTGGGAATCGAGCCCGGGCGATACAGGTACAGACCACCTCTCGCCTGGGCAATGTAGCCTTTGCCGTTGGCACAGAAGGGGATATTCTCAAAAACCATGTACTCAGCCTCTTCCAGATGGGGGGCCGTCCTGGGATTGACTCCAGCCAGGAGATACCGTTCCTCTCCAAGATGGATCAGAGACGTCACACGTATGTCGACTCGATCCAAGAATTGAGCTTCACCACCATCGACACGTATCGAGAAAAGATCGGTCGAGCCCTTGGGCGGATCATGCCGGTCGCTGGCGAAGAGAATCCGTTTGCCGTCGGCTGCCCAACAGAAACATTTTTCCCTGCCTGAAGCAGTCAGTGCGACCGACCTGTCGTTCTCCACGTTGTAGAGCCAGAGTCGAGAGTCATACCGATTGGCCTCCTGATCGGCTTTATGAAGGGCGTAGCACACCGACGAACCGTCGGGGGACACCTGGGGCGTGCTTAAAAAAGCGAAACGAAGCAAATCCGACGGGACAACGGGCGTTGTACAAATCATAGTATCGCTCCTCTCAGAGAATAATCTTCTCCCAGTATAATACGAACCAAGCACAAAAAAACGGGGAGCCCGAAAGCTCCCCATTTTTCGATGTCGATAGCTTATTTCTTGTCGAGCCAGACCTGCGTCAACTCGGTCATGTAGTCGCCCAGAAAAGCGAGCTTCAGCCCCTGAACCTCGGGACGAGCCACGAGGCTGGTCGTCTGATAGAAGAGGAACATCCACACGGCATCGTCCACGATCTGTTGTTCCGCCTTTTTGTACAGCTCCCAGCGCTTGGCTGGGACGGTCTCCCGACGGGCCTCTTTAAGCCAGGCATCGACCTGGTCGTTCTTATAGCGGCAATAGTTGCCCTTGGGGCCAAAGTTATCGGAACAGAACAACGTGTAGAGGAAATTGTCCGGGTCGGCATAGTCCCCGGCCCAACCGGCACGGAAGAAGCCAAAATCACCCCGGCGAACCGCTTCGTAGTGGGCACCGACTTCGGAGGAGGCCAACTTGAGGGTGATCCCCACCTCGGCAAGCTGGGCCTGCATGGCCTCGGCGATGGAACGGTGCCTCGGGTTGTTGTTGAAGTGCAGAGTCAACTCCAGCCCGTCGCCGTAGCCCGCCTCCTTCAAGAGGGCCTTTGCCTTGGCCGGGTCGTATTCGTAGGCCCTCAGGTCAGGGGTGTAGCCCGGCATGCCCGGAGGCAACACACCCTTTGCGGGCTCATATCGTCCGTTGAGGACGAGTTCGTTGATCGCCTTTCTGTTGACGGCGCAGTTCATCGCCTGACGAAGCTTCAGGTTTTCCTTGAAAGGCTCGCCAAGCTGACTCATACCGTAGTAGTACGTGTTCAGACCGGGACGCTCCTGAAAACCATCAGGGAAGTCCTTCTGAAGAGGCTCGTAGTACTCGTCGGGGATATCGGGAAGCACGTCGATATTTCCCTTCTTGAACTCCATGAAGGCCACGCCGTTATCCGGCAAGACGACCAGGTCCACACCCTCAAGATAAGGAAGCTGAGTTCCGTTCTCGTCCACAGCCCAATAGTCAGGATTGCGACGGAAGGCAGCCAGGCTGTCGTGTTTCCACTCTGCAAGAGCGAAGGGCCCCGTGCCCACGGGGTGGAAAGAAAACTCCTTGCCCCACTTCTCGGCGTCCTCTTTGGGAACGACGCCAAAAGACGGATAGGTCAGCACGGCCAAAAACGGTGCAAATGGCTCCTCCAGGGTGAACTGAACCGTGTGGTCATCGATGACCTTGATACCCGACCACTCGGACGCCTCACCATCGTTCAGGGCATTGTAGCCTTTGATCTTGTCGGCGAAGAAAACACGAGCGGACTTCATCTTGACCAGACGCTCGAAGGAATACTTCACGTCCTCAGCGGTCATCTTCCGGCCACCGTTCAACGTGGGCTCGCCCAAGACCGTCTTCTGGAACCGAACCTCCGGCCGCAGATGGAACGTCCAGACCGTGGAGTCGTCGTTCACATCCCAGTTTTTTGCCAGAGAGGGAAGGATCTCTCCTTCGGAGCTCGTCTTGACAAGAGTTTCAAGATACAGGTTCGTACCTCGTGTGGCGGTCGTGATGTTAGACGTGACTGGATCCAATGCGGGCGGGTCATTGATAATCCGCCACTTGAGCACCCCGCCGGAGCGAGGAGCGGCGATAGAACCCGCTGCTGCGACGGCCAGGATCGACAGTACCGCGACCGTCAGGAATAGAGCTTTTCTCATAATGATGTTCCCTCCCTGGTGGATCTTTCCTCCGGGGTCATCACCCCAATGCAGGAAAAATCCTTTTTTGTGTATCGATTTTGAGTATATCGACACCTCGTCGCCAATGCAAGGGGGGCGGTCACAAAAGACTGATGCATCTTCCCTGGCAAAAGGCTGTATAATAAAGCAATCAGGATCATGCACGCCCCTGACATCTACGCTCAACCTATTCGAGGGGGTCCCGTGGCTACCGGGATGTATGGAGGTGGTATGAGTGTTCTACTGCGATGCGCGTCGGTCGATCGGAGCTCTTTGACGAGAAGGGGAGAGTCATACGTCTTTTTAAAGAGAGCGAGCGCTTTTTTCCGAATTTCGACCGGAGGTGATTGTGCGTGTTTACCTACATCATGCGGCGAATTTTATACACGATCCCCGTCGTCTGGGGCGTGGTCACCGCTGTGTTCATTCTCATCAACGTCGTTCCGGGAGACCCCGCCATGATCATGATGGGTCAACGGGGCGATCCCGAAACCCTGGCCAAGATCCGGCACGATCTCGGCCTCGACTTGCCCCTGCACAAGCAATACTTCAACTTCATGGGGCAGCTTCTCAAGGGCGATCTCGGCACATCCTACCGTACCAACGAAAAGGTATCCACGGCCATCATGGATCGTCTGGGTGCCACGGCTCGTTTGGCCCTGTGGGCGCTTATCCTGGGGACGATCATCGGGATCATCGCAGGGATAGTCTCGGCGGTCAAACAATACTCGGTGTTCGACTACTCCGCGATGTTCATCGCCATAGCGGGGGTGAGCGCCCCGGTCTTCTGGGTGGGGCTGCTGCTCCTGCTGGTCTTCGCCTACGGCCTGGGCTGGGTTCCCGGGGCGGGATACGGCGACGGCTCGTGGAAATACCTCCTCCTGCCCGTCGTTACCCTGGGCGTTCGACCCGGCGCGCTCACGGCCCGACTCACCCGCTCCTGCATGCTTGAGGTCCTCAACCAGGATTACATCCGAACCGCAAAGGCCAAAGGCCTCTCAAACAACGTCGTCGTCCTGAAGCACGCTCTGAAAAACGCCATGATCCCGGTTGTCACGATCGTGGGCACCCAGATCGCCTCGCTGCTCTCGGGAGCCGTCCTCACCGAGACCATCTTCGCCTGGCCGGGCATCGGTCGCCTCTCGGTCGAGGCCCTCATCGCGCGGGACTTCCCCATGATTCGGGGAACGGTGATATTCATGGCCCTCATCTTCCTTCTGGCAAACCTGATCGTGGACATCTCCTACGGTCTGTTCGATCCCAGGATCCGATACGAATAAGGGGTGCGGACATGACCGACACAACTCAGAAAAAAGAGCGCAAGCACGGCAGCCTCTGGTACGAAGCGTGGGTTCGATTCAGACGAAATCGTCTCGCCATGCTGGGACTCATCATGGTCCTGGCCCTGGCGGTCATCGCCATACTGGCACCCCAGATCGCCCCTTACGACCCCTTCAAACAGCTCATCTGGACCGAGGGCAAAGCGGCCAAGCTGGCTTCTCCCTCGATGGCCCATTTCATGGGAACCGACCTCTACGGACGAGACATCCTGAGCCGGGTCATCTATGGGGCCCGGATTTCCCTTCAGATCGGTATCTTCGCCACACTCGTCTCCCTCATAATCGGCGTACCTCTGGGAGCCCTGGCGGGATACTTTGGCGGGTGGATCGACGACCTCATATCCTGGCTCATCAACGTTATCTTCGCCTTTCCCTTCTTTCTGTTCGTCCTCGCCATCATCGCCGTCTTCAACAACCCGAGCATGATGGTGGTCTTCGTCGCGATCGGCCTGGTCACCTGGGTACCCATCGCCCGGGTCACCCGCGCCCAGTTCATCACCCTTCGGGAACGGGAATACGTCGAAGCCGCCAAAGCCCTGGGAATCCCAACACGACGAATCATCTTCTTCCACGTGCTGCCCAACGCCGTTGCCCCAGTGATCGTTCAGGCAACGCTGCGTCTGGGAAGCATCATCATGATCGAGGCAGGACTTGCCTTCCTGGGCTTCGGCGCTCAGCCGCCCACCCCAAGCTGGGGGCTCATGATCTCCGTGGGACAGAAATACCTGGCCACCGGTCAGTGGTGGTGGGCCATCTTCCCGGGGCTCGCCATCATGTACACCGTTCTGGCCTTCAACTTCGTCGGAGACGGACTGAGAGACGCCCTGGACGTCCGGCTTAAGAGGTAGGGGGTGGCAGCATGGCATTGCTTGAAGTGAAAGGACTCAAAACCTATTTCGACACCGACGCCGGCACGGTCAAAGCGGTTGACGGCGTTTCCTTCTCCATCGAATCGGGCAAAACCCTGGGCATCGTCGGCGAATCGGGCTGTGGTAAATCCGTCACATCGCTGTCCATCATGCAGCTCCTTCCCAAACCAGTGGGACGAGTGGCCGGGGGATCGGTCACCATGAACGGCACCGACCTTCTGGACCTCTCCGAGCCCGAGATGCGGGCCATTCGGGGCAACGATATATCCATGATCTTTCAGGAGCCCATGACCAGCCTGAACCCCGTTTTCACCATAGGAGAACAGATCATGGAACCCCTGCGGCTTCATCAAAACATGAAAGACACACAGGCAAAAAAACGGGCCGTCGAGATGCTGGACCTCGTGGGCATCCCCTCGCCCAACCAGCGAGTGGACGACTACCCTCACCAGCTCTCCGGCGGAATGCGCCAGCGAGCCATGATCGCCATGGCTCTGGCCTGCAATCCAGCTCTGCTCATCGCGGACGAACCCACGACGGCCCTCGACGTCACCGTCCAGGCCCAGATCCTCGACCTGATGAACGACCTTCGGGAAAAGCTGAACTCGGCCATCATGTTCATCACCCACGACCTGGGCGTCATCGCTCAGATGGCCCAACGAGTCGTCGTCATGTACGCCGGTAAAGTCGTGGAAGAGGCCGACGTCGTTCCCCTCTACGGAGGCCCCCTGCACCCGTACACTCAGGGGCTCCTTCGATCCATCCCCCGGATGGACTGCGAGAAAGAACGGCTGGACGTCGTTCCCGGCGTCGTTCCCAACCCTCTGAACTTTCCCGAGGGCTGCAAATTTCACAACCGATGCGATCAGTGCTCCGATCGCTGTCTCCAGGAGGAACCGCCCATCTACAGACTCAGCTCCAACCGTCGTGTTCGATGCTGGCTGTACGAGAACAGTGCTGAAAGAGAGGGGGCTGACGCATGAGCAGCGACAGCAAAACCTTGCTGGAGGTGAAAAACCTCCAGAAATACTTTCCCATCCGCAAGGGTATCCTGAAAAAAATCGTCGGGCACGTTCAGGCCGTCGACGGCGTCTCCTTCTCCATCCGTCGGGGCGAGACCCTCGGGGTCGTCGGCGAATCCGGCTGTGGCAAATCAACCACCGGTCGAACCCTGATGCACCTTCTCAAGCCCACAGGCGGTTCCGTCTACTACCAGGGGCAGGAACTGGGCACGATGCTGGCGGAGGACCCGGGACAGGTGCGGCAAAAAATTCAGATTATCTTTCAGGACCCCTACGGAAGCCTGAACCCCCGAATGACCGTCCGCGAAATCGTGGGCGAGGCGGTCAAGCTCTACGGCCTGGCCCGAGGTAAAGCCCTCGACCAGTACGTCAGCGACGTCATCGTCAAGGCAGGGCTCCGGCCCGAGCATCGCTTCCGCTATCCTCACGAGTTCTCCGGCGGGCAGCGTCAGAGAATCGGCATTGCCCGTGCCCTGGCACTGAACCCCGAGTTTATCGTGTGTGATGAACCCGTCTCGGCCCTCGACGTCTCCATCCAAAGCCAGGTTCTCAACGAACTGCGAGACCTTCAGCAGGAGCTGGGGCTGACGTATCTCTTCATCACCCACGACCTCTCCGTGGTCAAGCACATATCCGACCGGATCGCCATCATGTACCTTGGAAAAATCGTGGAGATCACCTCCAAACACTCCATGTTCTCCAACCCGCTCCATCCCTACACCAGGGCCCTCATGTCGGCAATTCCCTTACCAGACCCCACGGTGAAAGTGACCAGAGTGCCTCTGGAGGGAGACATCCCCTCCCCCATCAACCCGCCGTCGGGCTGCCGTTTCCACACCCGGTGTCCCAATGCCATGGACCGCTGCGCCCAGGAGGAACCTCTTCTCGCCGAAATGGAGACCGATCACCAGGTCGCCTGTTTTCTGTACGAGAGATAAGCAACTGGAACACAAAGAGAGAGGTATCTTCGGATGTCTCTCTCTTTCTGTGCCGGTGAGGTCGTTCCGCCGAAGCCCTGAGAGATATACCCTAAGCAGCAAAGAGCTATGAGCACTTGTTCAGAAACTGACGAAAGGACTTCGCAAAAAAGAAGTGTCCGAGATGTCTTTCGACATCTCGGACACCGTGTTTCAAATGGTTCTCCTCAGCTGATGTTCAGCTTTGGATGATTCTGATGGTTCTTATTTCTTAAGGAAGCCCAGAGGGGCCAGAAGGAGCAGAGCTGCCGGGGCAAAGCCCAGGTTACATCCGCCGCCACCGGAAGAGCCGCCGGCGTTCTTACTGACGATAACGGACGCCTTCGCCTCGCCGTTGACCGTAGGATCGGCCTTCAGCTTAGCGGTGACGACAAGGTTCATAGTTCCTTCATTCTCGGCCTTGACAGTCAGCTTACCAGCAGCCACATCGGCCGTCTTGTCCACACCATCAAGCGTCCAGACGACATCCTGAACCTCGACATCGTCGGAGGTCTTGTAGGTCCATTTGCCCAGTTCGAAGGTCACGTTAGCACCCAACTGAACCTGAGAAGGAGCCGTCACGACACCGGTCAGGTCAGGAGTAGGCACGGGGGGGGTACCGGGGTTCACCGGATCGACGATATCCTGACCAACCTCGACAAGAATCGTGTAGCTGTTCTCGTCCAGATGCGCCACCGCATTCTTCACGATGTCGGAGGTCGTCGTCCAGGTGATGCGGACCTTTGCGTAGTCCTCGTACTCGACAGTGCTGTTCTCACGCAGGAAGTGCAGCGCATTCCAGTTAACCGCATCAGGTGAATAGACCAGCTTGATCCAGCCCTTCTTGATCTTATCGCCGGTGAGGTGAGAGGGATCCAGCTGGATGGCCAGACGCCGGTCGCGGTTTACTTCGCCATAGCCGATCGCAGTGTAGTCGATCTCACGGGCCTCGAAGACCGCAGGCTTGGCCATGGCTTCGGCGCGAGTCGCGGCGATGTCATCATTGCGCAGGACCATGCGGATACGAGAGTCGTTATTGATCGTCAGATCCATGTAGGGCTTAAAGTCGTTGACGTCCTTGCCCAGAGACAGAGTCGCACCATCAACCAGGGTTACGTCCATAAAGGGATCCTCGTTGGCGGCCTGCTGAGCAGCGGTCCGAACAGGGAAGCTGTTGAGCTGCAACACGCCACGGTCGACAAAAACATCGCTGGGGTTGATCATAACACCAGCAGCCCTGTATACCGCATCAGTTGACACGGGCGCACCGAAGAGCACCGTCCCTTGCCAATTCTTGGGCATTAAATTACCAGCAAGGGGAAGACCATTCGTAGTGGGAACATCGGCAGGGTTGATGGTCAGCCGCCCATTATCCAAGGTGATATCTCTGAAAGACAGAGTCTGTCCACGCTCGGCAGCGAGGGCAGCCCCACTGCCTCCACCATCCTTCGTAAAGGTATCGCCACTCACCTTAAGAGTCTTAGATGCAGTCAAGGTCGCCAAGTTTGCGGTAGTAAAATCACGATCAGCACCGCCAGTAGCACCAACGGTCACATTACCGTTACCGATCGATTCATTGCCAGCAATCTCCAGAACGCCGTTGGCGACAAGGGTCTCACCAACGATGTCATTCGACAGGTTGGAGACGAACAAAACAGTTTGACCATCATCTGTGATGTTGGGATCCTGAGGATCGCCAGTCGGACGAGCAGGCGAAGGAAGCGAATTGAGCACCAGATCAAACTGCCCTTTCAAGAGACCGTCAGCGTGGGAATACCTTCGGTCAAGCGTTACGGCAATCTGAGGCTTGTAATTCGTACCAGCCAGGGTGTACTCGTTAGCCTGGAAGGTAGCCCCCCCGGCGACGTTGAAGTCGCTGAAGAACTGCGACCGGTCAACTTTGACCCGAGCAGTGTCCTGAACATGCAACGGATTGTAAATTGCGCCACCAGCAGCAACCCCACCAATTGCCATAGCTACATACTGACGAGGCGTGTTCGCAACAGCGCCCGGAGCGGAGGTCGAGCCCTCAAACGTATTCCAAACCTTACCCAAAGAGCCGCGGAAATGGTCGCCCACGACAGCAGAGACACCGCCAATAACCTCAAGGAGACCGCCGTCCCTGACGACCGTACCACCGAAATGATGCACCCCGTCAACAGGAGCGGTGGAACCACCATTCGGCGCCAAGCCAGGCTCACCGCCGTTTACCCACAAACGACCGTCGCCGGTTTTTACCAAACGAACATAAGTGTTCGCCCCCGCAGCAGCAAAACCAGCGAGAGTGTCAGCTCCAGCACCAACCACATAGGTAGGGGCGGTATAATCACGCTGATCCAAACCATGTCGAAGCATCAGGCCGTTGTTGGACGCAGAAGTCTGGGGCACGTTAACCTCGACGTACCGCAAGTCAGTGTTAGCGGCAGGAGGATCAGCTGCCCACAGAAGATAAAAAGGCTGAACCGTAGCAGCCCCAGTGGGATCGTTTTTACCCAACTGGACTTCGTTGACGCCCTCTGTCTGGAAAACAGGAGCCGAGGCTTCATTGACGTTACCAAGAACGGCGACCCAAGCCTGACCCAGCGCATTGCCCCGCGTCACGCCCAGAGTACCGGACTCCAGAACCGTTCCACCGGAATACTCCGTCATGTTAGCGCCGCCAGCATCACCGGGATTATCGCCGTTGGAAGCCTTCATCACGACCTTACCCGGCGCATCAGCATCGTTGACCACAACCTGAATGTTTGCCGCAGCCCCCGCTGTCACGGCCGCAAGACGATAGGGGCCGCCAGGAATCCCAGCACCGCCAGGTGCCAAGGTGACGACATTGCCGTCAGCCGCGTTGAGACGGAGAATCTTGTCGACTGCAACCACAAGATCAACGCCACCCCTCTGGGTGCCGTTTCCGGTAATGATACCAGTACTCGTAGCACCAGCGGCCAAATCCACAGTTACATCGTTATTCCCACTAAGTACGAGCGTATCGAACGCCCAAAGCACCCCTGCTCCCAGCACTAAGGCCAGTGTCACAAGGCTAAATACTTTCAATGTCTTTCTCAATCTGAATTCCTCCTTACCAACTTCCATCCTCATCCATAGCAGCATCCGCTCACTCAAGAGCCTTGATACAACATGGAATCTCCACAGCTCAACGCGCATCCGTCCTTTTGCCTACGACGGAGAGGCACTGTACGTGCCTGTCATTCCTCCTCTGAATTGACGATATACGTCAATCAGGAGTTCTCCGAAGACCACGCATCGCAATCATCAAAAACCTCGCCCAATGCCTGCAACCACTCCTTTCTGCGATTCACTCGTTTTGTTGGGGGACTCCTTTTCGGAGCTTTTTGATAATAACGACCCAAGCCACCCTTGTTGGGTCAGATTATACATGACTGAATACAACCAACGCAAGGGTTTTCTCGACATTTTGCAGCATTCCCGCCCCCATCGGTTTGAAGCTGCTTTATTCAAGTCGAGTGTAGCAGCTTTGGGACATCAATGCAAATGTTGACATGCCCCTATTCCAAACTTGAGTATATCATAAAGCCCCTGGGCTCAGGGGCTTTATGAGAAAATTACAGACACAGGTTCTTTTTCAGCGGCCTCAGCTTTTTCTGGAGTTTGCGAACCATGTAGCTGACGTTTTGTTGTGTGCAGCCAAGCATCTGGGCTATTTCTCTTTGTGTGTCGCCATCGAGCAGGCAGTCGATGAGCTCGCGTTCCCCAGGGGTGAGGTCGATACCGGTGAGCAGAAGCTGAGGACTGTAGTATGGCCTTTGGTCGTGAGGTTCTACGCCAGCTTCGGCGAGGACGTCAAGACGATCATGCGAGGCCTGGCGTCTGAGGCGCCTGGCGACGTCGCGAACCCGACCGGGAAGCATGTTTGACATGTACAGGGGCAGGGGGGTCCCTTCGGGGCATCTCACGATGAGGTCGAGGACTTCGCAAAATCCCTGTGAGAGGAGGTCTTCCCACTCGGCCCCTCTGCCGGAGTATCTCCCGGCGGTTTTTTTGATGAGGGGAAGGTAGTTCATGGCTGTCTGCATCAGTTCCTGATGGGTGTACTCGCTCATTTATTTGTTTTCTCCTTTCATTATTATGCGGTGTCCGTTCGAATTGCAAGGTGGACAAAGCCCCGTGCGCCATAGGGTATGACCTGCTCGAAGCCCTGTTTTTTCGCCAGGCGAGCGAACCGCCCCTGTTCGACCGGTGTAACGGCAATGTCTGCCGCTGCACCGATGAGATGGCGGCTCCCCGGGATACCGCCGACGTCTCTGTTGTGTCTGGTGCATCGGTATCCGCTCGTGATACGCAGCGGGCCCCAGATGCCCCGAAGGGCCTCCAGCCGGAGGAGCAATTCCGGCTGGAGGCGAACCCTGAGACAGCAGGGGCACTGAAATTCGCTGAGCGTGAAGTGCGGCGAGATGCGCAGGTGGTTATCGTGCATTGGCCGGCCCTTCGGCTATGGCGATTTTCAGGTCGTTTATGGCCTGGCTGAGTTTTTCGAGCCGGTTTTCCATTCGTATCAGCAAATACGCTGCCACGGCGACGGAGAACCCGTTCTGGAGCACGCCGGCCAGAAACTCTTCCATTTATTCTTCACCTCCCTAGGCGACGATGTCGGTGACGACTCGGTCGATGAGCTGCGCGCTTACGATGGACGTGACAGCGGGCTCAAGGGCCTGGATATCGATGACGGTCTGCATGGCATCCCGAACGTCTTCTTCGTTCTGGGTCTCTTTGGCATGCCGAAGGCTCACACTGACCTTATGGCCGTCTGCACGGGCGAATGTCATCCGAAGGGTTTTCATTCAGTTTCACCTCCTTTCGTTTCCCCAGGTGGGGGGGGGCGGCTCTAGGCCACGACGGTGTCGGTGTCCGTTTTTCGAACCTCGACGACCGGCACAGAGAGGAGGCCGCCCAGTTTTTGGGACAGGCTGTCAATCTGGTCTGCGGTGAGGTTGGGGTTGACCCTGGAGATGGAGAGTCGCCCCAGTTCGGGCTGGCCATCGGCTCCAGTTCCCACCTGGCAGATAAGGCTGATGCGGCTGCCCATGGGGTTGTATGTCGCCATATGTGTTCACCTCCTTTCGTTTGGGAGTCACTCTGTAGAGTGGGAAGGAGGTGGGATGTTCACAAAGGAGCGAAGGAGGGGCTTTTTAAAGGACGGGGTACTGAACGAGAGAAGCCCCTGCTCTCAGGGGGCCTGTGTTATGGTGATTTGTGATTCATATGGAGGATTTACGGGGAAAGAGGGAAGGGAAGGCATGGTACGCTTGATTGTCCTGAAGATACAGAAAGAGCCCGACCTCCCGGTCGGGCTCTTTCTGTACTCGGGCGCTTTTGTGTTGCTTAGGGTAGCAAGCTAGGTTGGGAGGGGGGCCTGATTCCGAAGCTGGACGATATCCTTGGGCGAGAGGCCCGTGATGTCGCAGATTTCTGCATCTTTCCAGCCTCGCTTTAGCAATTTGCGGGCCATCGCACACCGTTCCTCTCTCTGACCTGTAACGATGCCTTCCGCTCTGCCTTCTCCTCGAGCTTCTTTGATACGCTGTTCCTGAACCGCCTCAAGGCTCAGGTCGTCTATGAGGCGTTTTTGTTCTGCAAAGTAATGGAATCTCTCCTGTTCATCCGACCAGTAGGTTTGCCCCACCTTTAATGTCTGGGCAATTTCATGGTCCATTTCCGCTATTTCTTTCATTTTCTCTCCCTCCACATTACTCAAGTAGGTGAGCCAGCGTTGAAGCCCCGTCTGCTAGGGCAGGGGGTCTTCTTTCTGGAATTTGTCCAGCTCAAGATAGATGATTTGCATGTCGTCACACAGGGGCTTGCCGCTTTTAAGGTTCGCTATTCCATAGACGTTCAAATTTATAATACCTTGATTATAGCAGGTTCACAGCAGAGAGCAGAACACCTCTCTTGTATTCATGCATAAGCCTATGTGGGATTGTCGTTTTCAATCACATGTGAGATACTTTATATGGGAAAGGAGGTTTTCTTGATGTACGCCATAGCGTTTGACTTAGAAGTTGCCAAGCTCAAAGAAAACTATGGAGATCCTTACAATAACGCCTACCTCGAAATAAACAAGGAACTAAAAAACATAGGCTTCAACTGGACTCAGGGTAGTGTGTATCTCCTTTCTGACCCAGAGAATAATTTAGCGACAGTATACAAAGCCATTAGCATTTTAAGTGGCATCAAATGGTTCAAAAGATCCGTTCGAGATATCAGGGTTTTCAAGGTAGAGGACTGGTCTGATTTTACCGAAATAGTGAAGGGTTCTTAGAATGTACTCACGAGGACGACCGAGCTGATTTTTGCCTTATAAATACGAAGCGCCCGGGCTCTTTGCGAGCCCGGGCGCTTCGTGTGGCGTTCAGGTGTATATGACAGGCAGCCCTGACCTTATGCTTCAGAGGGAAGAGGGGCGCGGCGCATGCCGTTGCCCACATATCCAAGAATTAAGTAGACAATGCAGCCACCCACACCGGCCATGATGGGAGCCTCGACCCAACCGACCTTGGCGAACAGAACCAGGTAAACGTTGAGAGAGAAGCCGACGATCATGGAGGAGAAGCAGGCCAAAAGGTTGGCCTCCACGAGAACCCGCATGATGATGGGCCCGACGAACATGGAGATCAGTCCACCGGTTCCGATGTAGGCGATATGGTTCAACATCCCCTGGGGAACGAGATAGGTGAATATGATGCCGAGAAGCGCCGTGACGGCAACCGCACCGCGGTTAAAGAGGTCCTTATACTTGGAGTGACGGTCGGCCACGGCGACGAACATATCGTAGGACAGTGCCGACGCCAAGGCCTGGAGCACCGAGCTGATCGTCGAGAGCATGGCGAACATGATGAACAGCGAGATGATGCTCCCCACAGCCGGATGGAGATAGGTGTTCAAGAACACGGGCATGGCGCTGTCTGGGTTCGTCAAGTTGGGGTTTTTGTAAAACATGTACAGCCCAACGAAGGGAACCAGGCTGAGAAGAATGCCCATGGGGGCCATCATGAGGGCCATGACATGCACCTTTAAATTCTTCTTAAAGGCCAAAAATCGAACGGACATATAGGGCAGTGTCGTAGTGAAAAGCAGAGCATAGATGAAGACCAAGAAGACGCTGTATTTCCCCTGACCGTATGGAACCGACGTCGTGGGGTTGATGAACTCAGGTTTCGACGCGGAGACATTCGCTATAAGCTCGGTGAGGGAGACGTCCTGTATGATGGTGAAATACACGATGACGGAGGCCACCAGCATCCCCATACACATGAGGGTGTCGGTTATGGCAACGGCCAGAAGTCCGCCCTGCATGGTGAAGATGACGATAACGACCATAAAGAGCATAGCCGACAGCTCAGCTGAGATACCGAGCCACTCAGACGCTACGTAGCCGACGGCACGAATCTGCCCCACGATATAGACAGAGAGAAAGATAAAGGTAGCAAGGCCAGCAAAGAAGTGAACACACCGTTTGAGCCCGTGAGGCCCTTTGTGGGTTGCAGCAAGATACTCGGGGACGGTGAGCCCGCCACACTCCTCGCCCTTCTTTCTCATGAAGTTGGCAAAGAAAAGGGCACCAAACGTGATGGCCGGAGCGAAGAAGAAGTTACCGAGAATTTCGATGGTCCCATATGCGTAGGTGGTTCCGGGAGAACCGATAAAACCCCAGCCACTGTATCCCGTAGCCATCAAGGTTCCAGCAGCAACAAAGGGCCCCATCTCCTTAGCGCCGAGCAGGAACCCCTCCTCGGAGTCCGCAGCTTTTTTTATCCTTCTGTTCGTCCAGAATCCAATCCCGATAAGTATAGCGGACGCAATACCAAAAACGATCCATCGTGACATAGACAAAGACCTCCTGACATAAATCTTAATAAATGTAAATTGCCGACAAAAATCACTCTGGGTTCTTCTTCGCCATGATGCAAGCGATCAAAGGAACGGCGACAAGAATCACGGAACCGATGAGAAAGGCGTTTAAAGTCCACGAATTCAGCATACAAACACCCCCCTTCGTTTCAGAAGAGTCACAAGAAAAAGAGCAAGGGGCAAAAAATACAAGCCCTCGTATCCATTGCCCCTTGCCCGCTCAACGACTACCAATATACCAAATTTTCTTGCAAAATACCTTATGCAGCCTCAGCGACATCCTCACGAACGACGTGGTCTTTCTGAATACCGAGGCTCAAAAGCAGTTTATCCAGGATAGGATATGCAACGAAGGCAACCACGATACCGTTGATGGGCGGAATGCCAGGGCTGAATACTGCCGCCAATGCACCAGCGATATAGGCACTGATACCGGTATAGTTGAAGTTCTGGAATTCAGTCTCTGCGATTTTGGGATAGCGTCTTTTATGCTTGATGAGCCAGTCCGCAAACATAGTTCCACCAATCGGAGGGATGACCGTCCCGGAAATCATGATAAATGGTATGAGCTGGTTATAGATTCCACCAATCGCAAGAACGATAGCGATACCGGCACCAACAAGAGTAATCATTTTCCTTTTTTCGGTTCTGAAGAAATTACACCCAGCAACCGAGAAACAATAGATCTCGTTGTCCTGCGTTGTCCAGACGTTGGCGATGAGAAGTATAAACGCAGGAACGCTGAGACCCTGCAACGTCAAGACCTTGACGATATCAGGCTCCTGATAGGTGTAGGAGCCATAGGCGCCGGCAAAAATCATCAATCCGTTGCCGATGAAGAATGCAACAAAGCTGGCTATAACAGCAGCCCGTCCTGTCCTGGAGAATCTTGACCAGTTGGTCGACTGCGTCGCTCCAGCAACAAAGGTACCGAAGACCAACGTCAAAGCCTGAGCAAAGCTCATAGACTCTGTCGGAACGATTTTCTCAAGCCCGGCAATACCTCCGACCTTTTTAGTAGCAAGCCATATGCTCCACAGAATCAGAGCCGTCATAAGAGGAACGGTCACAATTGAGAGAAGCTCCATGGCCTTATACCCTCGATAGGCTGTCCAGACGAAGAAAAATCCGAAGAAGATCATCAGCGGAAGTATGAGATTTTCCGGTAGATGCAGAAGCTGAACGAAGAGCTTTGCGATAAGAGCCGTACCCCATGCGTACCAGCCAATCTGCGTAAACCCATACAGGAAGTCACTCCAGCGGCTTCCCTTGTTACCGAAAACAAACCGCCCCAACAGACCGGAATGCAGCCCCGTCGAATGTGCGATATACGCCAGAGTGGCAGCGTACAAACCAAGCAGGAAGTTACCGAGGATAACTACGTAAAAAAGATCGGGCCAGAATTTGTATGATACACCAAGCTTACCGCCGGCCCACATAACCGACGTGAAAAAGGTAAATCCCGCCAAAACCATCGAAAGCGAAAATGTGCTTACTCGTGCAGAACTAGGCACCTCAACCAACGGGTAGTCCTGGTTACTTTCAACCGACATATTTGTATCTTTCGCCTTAGACATAACATCTCCTCCTGGAAAAAACTCTCAAGTTATCTAAACCAAAAACTCTTTCTTCAAGAAAACCAAAAAGTTCTTTACAACATCGTCTACGATGATTTTGCCTTTTTCTGCGGTGCTCGTCATCGATGTATACAAGGCACCGGATGGGGGGATCAAGGTCTTTGAAACAGGATAGCGCTGATATTTTGGGACATCACCGATCCCCTCATCAGACATTTTCTCGTTATGAACAAGCTCAGGAGCAAAGTACATCATCAAAGACGTCTCAGTGATCGCAGCATGCTCGAGATCCCAACCCCTGAAGGGCTTATTATCAAAGAGCGACGGGATGACTTCGTCAGAGACGTTATCCCACCAACTGGTCAATATGATCTTTGGGAACTCCTCTTCCTGATCTCCAATGACGAGATCGGCAGCCTCGGCTAAAAATGCCTGGTTCTCATAGTGACTGTTCAGGATGACAATTTTTTTCCAGCCGTCTTTGAGGAATTCCTTGAGGATATCCATCACTAAAAGGACCAGGGTATTCCCGTTCAGGTCGATCGTCCCAGGGAAAAGAGGCCCCCCCCCGCTTGTCGGGTTCGATTTGTACCCATACGAAATACACGGAGCGATATACGCGTTAAGCTCCTCGTCCTCTGACAGTCTTTGAGCAAATCCTTTGGATATCATAGCGTCTACAGACAGAGGGAGATGAAGACTATGTTGCTCCGTTGCACCAACAGGAATGATTAAAACGCCGTCCTCCGCCCCCTTGGCATACTCAGGCCACGTGATGTTTTCTATGTTTCTTTTGTTGTAGTCCACAGCAATGCCCCCTCAGGCCCATTCGATAAACATTTGGGCCATGTTCGGCATATAACACGGAGTTTCCGTTTGTCATATACACAAACATGGCCCAAATAACTTACAGACTCAACACGTTCAGCTTGCGGCTAACTATTTTCCCTGAAACGTGACAAGGGTCGGGTCGTCACCCTGGTTGGAGAAGTAGTCCTCGCAGGTACCCTCACGATAGACGTCGGCAGTGGCGCAGTGCAGGCCGCCTCCGAAGGGGTAGGCATCCCGGAAGGGAACGGGGATAACGTTCATACCCAGTTTATCCATCTGCTCAAGCTGATTGGTCTCGCTGGCCTCGACAAGAACCGTCTTGTGGTCAAGCACCAGGCAGTTCATGGACAGCCAGACGCTGGAGTAGCACAGTGCCGGCGGCTCTTTATGAGCGGGCATGGCAGCATCGACGATCTCCCAACCGTTCTTTTCAAAGATCTTCCGCTGCTCCGTGGGCAGTTTCCGGTGAGGGTTGTTCAGAATAAGACCGGGGCGAAGCGGGACAAAGGTGGCATCGATGTGGATGGGATAGGGATCGCCGGGGAAGTTAACCGCATGGACCCGGAAGTCAGGATACTGACGGCGCATCCATTCCATGGCCTTCCTGTTGGTCGTCAAGCCATGCTGGACAAAGAGGTCTTTACCGAGACGCATAACGTCCGCAGCATCAAAGAGGATCTCGTGCTCGGTGGTAACCATCTCAAGTCTGGCCGTACGCTCAAGAAGGATCTCCTCTGTGATCTCTCCATCATAGTAGTGCATGTCGTAGCTGGCGTCGCCAAGCTCGGGACGGGGCGAGAAGTACCATCTGAACTCCGGATCCTCATCGAAGTACTTACGCAGAACCTTGGAGTAGGCAAGATACTCAAAGAAACGAGACCGGAAGGACATAGAGGCACAGATGATGTCGTTTCCGATGGTAAGAAGGACATCCCGGGGAGGCATACAACCGAACATGCTGCCGGTCATAAAGTGGGGGGTCACCACGGCCTGGTTCCACTGAATGGGCTCAGGGCGGTCCACCTTGACTCCATGCTTCTCAAGGATACTGACAAGGTTATCAAGCTGGGCATTGGCCTTCTCGACGGTGTCCAACGGACGGGGACCAGTCATTCCACGCATGGGGCTGTCCAGCGGCACCTTGGCCTTGGACGCCGGCTCAGACGGCGCGATGCAGCAGTTGTCGGCACGTCCGACGATAACGTGCTTCAGAGGATCAAAGTCATTCCACGAGTTAACTACTTTCATAACGAACTCCTCCTTAAAATGGGTACACGTTGCACAATACTAAAACCGCTGTTTACCAGGCCCGGCACAGACAAAAAACGTAAAAAACTCCATACCTCCCCGCAACGCATCCGAGGTTCGGGATACGCCTTTCGCTGGTCAGTAAAATCATACAAGATCGTGGTTCATTTCTCACTGTCATGAACCGACAAACGAAGGGGCATTTCGCCCCCCTTATGTTGTGTTCTTCGCACAAAGACACCCTCCAGATGAGCACTTAAAAAGCGGATATCAACGTGGGCTTCCCCGTATCGGCTCCTCAGCATCGCAAGCTGACAGGCGTAAACCCTAAAACCTTTATGATTCACAAAAAACTCGCCTTTTTAAAGAAAAAAAACGACGACCAGAGGCCGCCGCTTTTCGCTGTGCGTGATTTTCAGTTAAACTGGAGATACGTCCGATGCCTGAGGCCCCTTCTGGCCCTCTTCGATCGTGAAGGTTACCGCCTGCCCCTCGTTGAGGGTCTTAAAACCATCGACGTTGATAGCGCTGAAGTGGACAAAATAGTCTTTTCCGTCCTCGCCGGTGATAAACCCATAGCCCTTGGTGTCGTTGAACCATTTCACTGTTCCCTGAGTCAAAGTGTTGCCTCCTAAAATGTTTTTTCGCCACATATGCTTCTGCAGCAGGCTCAGTGTATCCTGATTACGACGACATGTCAAGAACTATTTATGAACACACAAAGACGCTGGCTTAATATAAACCTTGACTAAAATTTAACTATTTTTCGAAATTGGATATGTGGTATGGTGTACGTAAGATCTTGTAAGGAGGCTTCATCAATGCGCATTGTCCTGTATAACGTCCGGTACGGTACGGGGACGGGCCTCTCGTATCACATGCCGATCCCCTTTGTCGGAACGTTGAGGCGCTCCACACGCCGGTTTGAGACCATCGGTCATTATCTGGCCGATCTCTGCCCCGATTTGGTCGGACTCGTAGAGGTCGACAGCGGATCGTATCGCTTCAAAGGTAAGTGCCAAGCCAAGAGCGCAGCGACAACGATAGGCGGCGTGGCCAATTTCGTGGTCAAGTACGGGGGCTCTCTCTCAGGCCTTCCCGTTCTTCGATCACAGGGAAATGCCGTTATCTCGAAACAGATTCCCAACAAGATTTTGCGTCACGACCTGGGGAGGGGGCTCAAGAGGGCGGCTTTGGAGGTGCGCTTTTCGTCTCATTCTTTTATGTTGGTTCACCTGTCCCTGGGGCGAGCGAGCCGGCGCCATCAGATAGCGGAGTTGGCTCGACTCTGTTCCGAACGTACTCAGCCCCTCATCCTGGCAGGGGATTACAATACTCTTCACGGCTCCCAAGAACTCTCCCCTCTGATCGACGAGGGAATGACAAGCGTCAACCAGCACGGATTCCCGACGTTTCCGTGCCAGCGACCACATCGAGAGCTGGATTTCGTTTTGGTCTCCCCGGAGATAGGCCTGCAACGTCTATCGATACCACAAATCCAATTCTCCGACCATCTTCCTCTTGTCTGTGATCTTCACATCCCAGGCGAAAGGGAAAAGGAGGCTGTACCATGAACCTGCAGGAGCTCCTGAGCGATTATCAGTTTTGGCTGATGGTTTTCTGGATTCATGGCATATCGTCCTGGCTTATACGTCTTTGTATGCTGGCTGCGGTGCCTTTGCGTCATTCAGCAGGTGCTGCAATGGCCTGGCTCATCGTTATTTTTTTCTGGCCATGGCCGGGTGTTATTTTGTATCTCGCCATGGGGTCCAGGCTCTTACCCCAAAAGCGGATCCAACGTCATCAGGAGCTTTTGAAACGTACCTCCGCTGCACGGGGCACGTGTCGGAACGCACTGTGCGAGACAACGCCGGAACTCCCCCCAGCACTGCACCGGATCTCGTCCCTGGCTCAGTCTCTGGGACATATGACGATCGTCGGGGGCAACGACGGACGATTGATTTTTGACGCCGAGACACTGTCTCGCGATGTGACCCGGGATATCGACCGAGCGCGTTACACGGTTGACCTTCTCTATTACATTTTTTCCGACGACAACATAGGAGGCCCCGTGATGGAAGCGTTGATCCGGGCAGCTCGGAGAGGGGTTAATTGCCGCCTGCTCCTGGACAGCGTTGGCTCATCTCAATTTATCAAGCTCGGCCGAGCCCGCTGGCTGCGAACTCAGGGGATCCAGGTCGTCGAGGCCCTGCCAGCCAGGCTCTTTCGCTATCACGCCGCCCGATTTGATCTCCGAAACCACAGAAAACTGGCCGTCGTGGACGGGAAAATTGCCTATACTGGGTCTCATAACATGATCGACTCTCACTATGGCCATAACGACCTGATCTGGCGAGATCTTTCGGTTCGTCTGGAGGGGCCTGTCGCCCGGCAGCTTCAGGCCGTGTTTCTGGAAGATTGGTTTGTGGAAACTCAGGAGGAACCCAATCTGGACTGTCTTGCCGCACCAACGGAGTATCGGGGCTCCGTAGCGGTCCAGACCGTACCGAGTGGACCGAACTACAAGACCGAGAACTATCAACGTCTGATCGTCTGCGCTCTTCACGATGCTACCAACCGGGTCGTGATCACAACGCCCTATCTCATCCCCGACGAGAGTCTGCTTCAAGCTCTTCAAGTGGCCGCTCTGCGAGGCGTAACAGTTCAAATGATAGTGCCAGAGCGCAGTGACCAGTTTTTCGTGGGGCATGCCGCACGATCATATTACGAGGAGCTTCTGAACATGGGGGTTGAGATTCACCAGTTTCAGCACGGTCTTCTTCATGCCAAGACGATGACTGTCGACGGCAAGCTGACCTTTTTCGGCTCCAGTAATTTCGATATTCGATCCTTTGCCCTCAACTTCGAGATCAATTTGGTGTTCTACGGCGAAGAGGAAACTCAATCACTCCTTCGAGCCCAGGAGTTTTTCCTGTCCCGATCAGTTCAGCTCACGTCCCAACGCTGGGAAGGCCGCCGCTGGATTTTCCGTCCTCTGGAAGGAGCCGCCAGAATCCTCAGTCCCCTTCTATAAATCTATAAAATTGAGCTTGAAAAAAACAGCCAAAGTGGTACAATATATAATAATTAAAAGAAAGCTCTTTGATTAGCTATTGACGGGATTTTTGGGAGTTAGTCTCTACATAATTTCATAATCAGGAGGGATTTTCATGCAGGACAAGAAAAAAATAGGGCTTCTTCCACGACTCATCATCGCTATCATCGCAGGTATCCTCATAGGCAGCTTCACACCCGAGCATGTGGTTCGGGCTTTTGCGACTTTCAACAGCATTTTCGGGAACTTCCTCGGCTTCGCTATCCCCCTGATCATCGTGGGGTTCGTGGCTCCGGGCATCGGAGACCTGGGCTCAAACGCCGGAAAAATCCTGGGTATGACCGTAGCCATCGCCTACGGATCAACGATTTTTGCCGGGACATTGGCCTTTTTTGTGGACAGCACATTTTTTCCTCAACTGCTTAAAATCGGTGCGATGACCAGCAACGCAGCAGCTCACGGAAACCCTGAGGAGGCGCTTCTCGCCCCCTTCTTCAAGGTTGAGATGCCTCCAATCATGGGGGTCATGACGGCTCTTCTCATGGCCTTTACACTGGGTATTGGCATGGCAGCTATCAACGGCACTAAGCTGAACGAGGTGATGCATGAATTTCAGAGGATCATCGAGAAGCTCATCTCGTCCATCATCATCCCACTCCTGCCCCTGCACATCTGCGGGATCTTCGCTAACATGACCTATGCCGGCGAGGTTCAGACTATCATGTCGGTGTTCATTAAGGTCTACGCCGTGATCATAGCTCTCCACATCGGGATGATCCTGATACAGTACGTCATCGCCGGATCCATAGCGGGAGTCAATCCCTTCTTAGCCATCAAGAACATGCTCCCCGCCTACTTCACAGCCATCGGGACCCAGTCCTCGGCAGCCACCATCCCGGTGACCCTGGGGCAAACCAAGATAAACGGTGTCCGAGAAGATGTGGCCGACTTCGTCGTTCCTTTGTGCGCCACCATCCACCTTTCGGGGAGTACCATCACCCTGACAAGCTGTGCTATGGCCGTTATGATGCTTCATGGTATGAACGTATCCTTCGCCACTATTTTTCCCTTCGTCATGATGCTGGGTATCTGCATGGTGGCCGCTCCGGGCGTCCCAGGAGGGGCTGTCATGGCCGCTTTGGGGGTTCTGGAATCCATGCTCCACTTCAGCCCGACCATGTTGTCTCTCATGATCGCCCTGTACCTGGCTCAGGACAGCTTCGGCACGGCGTGTAACGTCACTGGTGACGGTGCCATTGCTCTGCTGGTCAATAAGCTGACGGGAAAGACCACGACTACACATACAACAGGCAGTAACACTGCATAACAAGAGGTTCGGGGGAGAGTTTTCCTCTCCCCCCTTTTTTATGGCCGTATGGCCACATGTGCTCTACAGATGTTGAAAGGAGATATGTATCATGAAAAGGATCGTAGTCACGGGTGGGCTTGGTCAGATCGGCGTCGAGCTGATTCGCCGTCTGAGGCAGGAGTATGGCACCGACCTCGTGCTGGCTACCGACGTTAAATCCCAAGGAGCGGACAAACTCGGTCAGGGCCCCTTCGAGCTTCTGGACGTTCGTGACGGACAGGCCCTGGCGAATGTCGTGAAAAAGCATCGAGCCAACACGGTCGTTCACCTGGCGGGGATCCTCTCAGCCAACGCCGAAAAGAACCCTCAGTTTGCATGGGCAGTGAACATGAACGGGCTCTATAACGCCCTTGAGGTTGCCAGGCAGGAGAACTGCTCCTTCTTCTTCCCCAGCTCTATCGCCGCCTTTGGCCCCGGGACCCCCTCAGATAAGACCCCTCAGGACACCATTCAGAGGCCTAATACGATTTACGGGGTGGCCAAGGTTGCCGGAGAACTTCTGTGCGACTACTATCATCACAAGTACGGCCTGGATACTCGAGGTGTACGGTTTCCGGGGCTCATCTCCTACGACACCCTGCCCGGCGGAGGGACAACCGATTACGCCGTCCACATCTATTACGACGCCGTCTCCAAGGGACGATACACGAGCTTCATCGCTCAGGGAACTTACATGGACATGATGTATATGCCCGACGCCCTCAACGGGGTGATCCAGCTCATGGAGGCCGATCCCAAGCGATTAAAACATCGATGCTGCTTCAACATCACCGCCATGAGTTTTGAGCCCGGGGAGTTGGCATCGGCCATCGCCCAGCACGTACCGGGGTTTATCCTCGACTACGCAGTGGACCCGAAACGCCAGGCTTACGCCGAGTCATGGCCCAACTCCATCGACGACAGTGCCGCCCGAGAGGAGTGGGACTGGAACCCGAAGTATGACCTGGAGACAATGACCGTCGATATGCTGGAGAAGCTCCAAGCCAAAACGAAGGAAACGGACTAACCGCAAATCAACTCAATCTCACCGATGCTTCGACCGCCTCCTCGGCTACGTCAGATAAGGAGGCGGTTTTGGGGTTGTTCTGTCTCTACTTGACAACTACCGAGTTGGCGACCACAATACACTTGGTGTTATGAATACCGAGTATAAACGAGGAGGACTTTTCATGAACTGCAAACATTGCGGTGCGCCCCTCCACGCAGGAGACGAAGCGTGTACCTATTGTGGATCTCCGACGGCACTGGGTGTAGCAAACCAGCAAAAGAGACTGGAGCAGGAAAAAAAAGCGGCTTTGCTGCCCATGAAAGCCGTTGGTCCAGGGATGATTATTTGCCTCTGCCTGGTAACCATCGGGCTCTACAGCCCGATTTGGTATTTGCTCAGGAAAAAATCCCTGGAGCGTCTCTCTCCTCACAACCGTCTATCCCCCTTTCTCCTGTGGCTCTACCTGGCGGTGTCCGTGGCCTTTATCGTCTTCCCTCAACTCCCCAAGGAGGAAATCAGGGAAGCCCTGGGACCGGAGGTTCATGAGCATATCTTCACAGTGCTTATGTTGTTGATGCCGGGACTTTCCATCTGGCTCGCTTTTCAGACGCAGCGAATGCTTCAGAACTATGCCTCCGCATTTATGGAGAGGAAGATGGTGATCAATACCGTTGCCTCCTCAGGGCTGGCTCTGGTCTTTTTCGGCGTGATCTACCTTCAGCTTCAGATCAACAAGATGATCGATATGGAAATTCTCAATCCCGAACTCTCAACAAGTGTACACTCTTTACGAAAGCGCAGGTGAGCAACCATGGCTATTATCCAAGTCGTTGAGTGGGACAAGGATCTGGACCCCTCAGCGGTGTTTGCGTGGCGGTACGAGGATCCCAAAGACCCCAAAAAGAGCGACGCTCTGGGCAACTGGACCCAGCTCGTGGTCCACGAATCCCAAGAGGCTGTCCTTTTTCGGGATGGCAAGGCGTTGGATCTCTTTGGTCCGGGACGATATACCCTGTCTACGGACAATGTTCCCATGCTTCAAACCCTGATCAACCTGCCTACCGGCGGAGAGTCACCCTTCAAAGCCTCCGTGTGGTTCGTCAACAAGCTGAACATCCTGGACATCAAGTGGGGGACCCCCACGCCCCTCCTCCTGCGGGATCCTGAGTACAGTATCGCCATCCCAGTTCGGGCTTTTGGTCAGTTCGGGATCCAGATCCATGACAGCCGTAAGCTCCTGATCAAGCTGGTGGGGAGTCGCCCGTGGCTGAGTCGGGATGACTTGCTGAGTTCCTTTCGAGGACTGATCCTGAGTCATATGGGTGATTTGATCGCGACGTATATATCGGAGAAAAAAATTAATATTTTTGACATCAGTGTCTATCTGAAGGATATGTCCCAAGACGCTGTGGAAGAGGTCCGACCTCTATTCGAGGAATACGGCATCAGGCCGCTCAGCTTTTTCATCGATTCGGTGAACGTTCCCGACGACGATGAAGGGGTTCAGGAACTGCGCAAGGCCATGAGCGAACGAGCCCGAATGAACGTGATCGGATACAATTACCAGCAGCAGCGATCTTTCGACACCATGGAAAAAATGGCCGAGTCTTCGGGCCAGGGCGGCAACCCCCTGATGGGTGCCGGAATGGGACTGGGTGCCGGAATGGGACTGGGCGGTGCCTTCGGACAGATGGCCTCCCAGATGGGGCAGAATCTCAACGTTGCCCCCCAACCGGCTCAGGAGGAAGCTACCCGTTCGTGCCCCGCATGTGGCAAGCCCTGCGCCAAAGGGCGATTTTGTCCCTTCTGTGGGGCACCTTTGGTGCCCAGTTGCCCGTCCTGTGGAGCCGAGGTAAGCCCAAACGCCCGATTCTGTGCGAAATGCGGCACCCCCCTTCAAAAGACGTGTTCCTGCGGAGCCACGTTGACTCCGGGAGTGCGTTTCTGTGCTCAGTGCGGCAAGAGTACGGCTACAGACACCCAGCCTCAGGGCTCGAGCGAGTGACGATGAGGAAAGGACAGACAGCATATGAGTTCAACAACTAACAAGCTCCGACAGGTTTTCAACCTTTTTCTTCTCTTGCTGCTCGTCTCCACCATAACGGGAGTTTTCGTCTGGCTTTTGACGACTCCGGAAGATCGGGGAACCACCTTCTGGTTTTCTATGGGGTTCCTGGGTTTCGCGGCCCTGCTGGGCACCCTGTTAGCATCCCGCATTGCCCTCAGAGGGAATCGAGGAGCAGAGATCCCTCACGGGTTCTCTCACCTCTATTTTCTCGTGTTGTATTTCATCTTCGTCATCGTCATGGCGATAGCGAACGTGTGGGTCAGGTTTTCTGTCACCACGTACTTTCTCATCCATGCAGGAGGAGTGGGCATCTTTCTGATACCTCTGCTCATGAGCAATATGGCCATGCTCCGCCTGAGCGGAGACGACCGAAAGGCTGTTCGCCGGGGAGGCTACGTCCTGAAGGACCACGCCACCCAGGTAGAGGCCCTGCTCCAGGATCTGAGAGGCAACGAGGAAAGCGTGGATGACCTCCGGGCCTCTCTCAAACGGCTGGCCGAGTCCCTCCGATATTCAGATCCGACCCCAGGCCCTGAGGAGACCGAGATAGAGCTGTCTCAAGCGATAAACCGGCTGACCCAAGCGTTTCAAACATTGGCAACGGTATCGGAGGACGGCCAGGCATCCTCCCAAATCAAGCCCCAAGAGGCCTGCACCCTGGCGGAACGAGCCCTTGCTGCCCGTAACGAGACGGTTCTCCGCACCAAATAAGGGATAAAAAAACCGGATCAAGGCGATACTCTGCCTTGATCCGGCGTGGTCAATTCTGTAACACAGCGCCTTTATCGCCTGAGGTCACGAAAGATCTGTAGCGCTCCAGATAGGATGTCTCTCCAGACTTCATAAGAGGTATCCAGTTCTTTCGACGACGTTCAAGCTCTTCAGGCTCCACCATAAGGTCAAGTCTGCGTTCTGGAATGTCTATCAGTATCTCGTCGCCTTCACGGACCAACCCCAGAGGGCCTCCCGCAGCAGCCTCCGGTGATATATGACCGATTGAGGCTCCTCTGGTGGCTCCGGAGAAACGACCATCGGTAACGAGTGCCACCGACTCTCCCTGACCTCTGCCCATTATCGCTGAGGTTGGAGCCAGCATTTCCCTCATGCCAGGACCGCCCTTAGGCCCCTCGTTACGTATGACCACGATGTCTCCGTCCGATATGCAGCCATCCATGATGGCCTTTCCCGCCTCTTCCTCCGACTCGAATACCCTGGCGGGGCCTCTATGTCGAAGCATCTCAGGGGCTACGGCGGTCTGTTTGACCACAGCCCCATCGGGCGCCAGAGTACCCTTGAGGACAGCGATTCCACCTTCAGGATCGACGGGATCAGAGACAGGACGTATTACGGAACGGTCCCCAATCTTTGCTCTGGAGACGTTTTCGGCCACAGTATGCCCCGTACATGTGACCGATTCACCGTGAACAAGACCAGCGTTCAGAAGCTCCTTAAGGACGGCCTGAATCCCCCCCGCTCTCCAGAGATCTTCCATGTGGTATTTCCCTCCGGGACTCATGCTGCACAGATGAGGGGTTCTCCGGCTTATGGTGTCCATTTCATCCAGAGAGAGATCGATACCAGCAGCGTGGGCAATTGCCGGAAGATGGAGAGCCGTGTTCGTCGATCCACCCAGGGCCATGTCAACGGCGATGGCGTTCTCGAAGGCCTCTTTCGTAAGGATGTCGCTGGGACATAGACTCTTTCTCACCAACTCCATGATCTGCCTTCCGGCATCCTTGGCCAGACGATCCCTCGCGGCAAACACGGCAGGGATGCTCCCGTTCCAGGGAAGAGCCAACCCCAGAGCCTCCATCATGCAGTTCATCGTGTTGGCAGTAAACATGCCCGAACATGAGCCGCAGGTCGGACAGGCGGAATTCTCGAGCTCCAACAGATCCTCGTCCGATATTTCCCCGACCACCCTCTTTCCCACTGCCTCGAAGACGGTGCTCAGATCAGTCGAAGATCCGTTCCCCAATCCAGCCAACATAGCACCGCCACTCACCACGATAGAGGGGATGTCCAACGTAGCCGCAGCCATCGCCATGGCAGGAATGATTTTGTCGCAGTTTGTGATCAGTACAAGACCGTCCAAGCCGTGAGCCCGGGTCATCAGTTCGATGGAGTCCTTGATCAGCTCCCTGCTCGGCAGAGAAAATTTCATTCCTCCGTGTCCCATAGCGATACCATCACAAACTCCTATAACAGGAAATTCAAGAGGAAGTCCTCCGGCAGCGTAGACTCCGGCCTTAACAGCTCCGGCGATCCGGTTCAGATGTATATGTCCTGGAATGATCGAGTTGTAGGCGTTCACTACACCTACCCAGGGACGCTCAATCTCCCAATCGGTGTAGCCATTAGCTTTCATTAAAGATCTGTGAGGAGACCTCTCAAGACCTTTTTTTACTAAATCACTGTTCAAAATCAAGTTCCCCCTCTCACTAACCCCATATCAAGTTCGGAAGAAAGACGGTGAACCACGGCACATACGTCGTCAGAAGCAGCACGGCCACGAGAACCAGGACCATTGGGATTATCGGACGGCTTATCTCCTCCACAGAGAGCCCTGTGATCGCACTGGCCACGTAGATATCTATGGCAACTGGAGGCGTCGCCATACCAATGGCCAGACCAACCGCTATCATGACGCCGAAGTGGATCAGGTTGCCCCCCATCTGTATGACCGTCGGCAAGAATATAGGGGTCAGTATTATCAGGGCAGAGGCAGTTTCCATGACCATCCCGGCCAGCAGCACCACCACGAGGATCATGAGGTAGACCATAGCCTGGTTACCTCCCGCCAACCCCAACAGCACATGCGCAACCTCTTCCGGGACCTCATAAAACGCCAGCCCCCAACCGAAAAGCTTGGACGTAGCGATGATAAACATTATCAGAGAGGAGGTCACACCGGCCCCGACCACCAAGCGATAGAATTTCTTGAAATCGATGGAACGGTAGACGAAAAAAGCGACCCCCAGCGAGTACACGACAGCGATAGCTGCGGCCTCCGACGGAGTGAAGAAGCCGGAGAAAATGCCTCCAAGGATTATTACAGGGGTCATAAGCCCCCAAAGGGCTTCCCTGAAACGCCGCATTTTCTCCTCTCCTGACACCGGATCGACGGCAGGATAGTGCCTCTTTTGGGCAACCCAGAGCGCCAGAGCGATCAGCCCCGTTCCCATGAGAGCCCCGGGAATGAAACCTCCCATAAAAAGCTTCGCCACAGATTCTCCCGCAATGACGGCGTACAAGACCATCGGTACGCTCGGCGGAATGACCACTCCAATGGTTCCCGAGGCCGCTATAAGGGCTGCGGAAAAATCCAGATCATATCCCTTTTCCTCAAGCTCAGGCAGGAGGGCCGTCCCTACCGCAGCGGTCGTCGCAGCTCCTGAACCGGAGATAGCCGCTATGAACATAGAGGAGACGGTCGAGACTATGGACAGACCACCTCGTATCCTTCCGAGAGAGGCTTCCGCAAAGGCCACTATCCTCTCCGAGATCCCTCCCTTGGCCAGGATGTCTCCGGCAAGGATGAAAAAAGGAATGGCCACGAGGGCAAACGAGTTATTTCCAGTAAACATCATCTGAGGCACCATCTGCAGCGGCAGATCGTTCAGCAGAAGGACCAGAGTAGCAGCGATACCTATCGCCAGAGCTATAGGTATACCCAAAACCATCAACAGGAAAAAGACGCCACCAAGGACAAGTCCCATCAGGACTCCTCCTTGAACAGCCCTTTAAACCCCGCCACCAGATGAAGGACGACCACGGAACAGAACAGAGGATACATAACGTAGATCCACCTCATGGAAATCCCCAGGGCTGGAGTCGTCTGGAAAGCCTCGCTCCCCATCAAAGCCCCTCCGTACCATCCCACAATGACGAAAAAGAACAGAGCGAAAACCTGCATGGCAGCGCCTACCGCCAGACGAATACGACGGGGAAGTCTCTCGACGAGGAACGTTATAGATATATGACTTCCCCTGTAGAACGCTATCGCCGCTCCTGCCAGAGAGGTTCCTACCAGCATAAAGCGGACGAGCTCTTCGGACCATATCAGCGCATCGCCAAATGTCCGGCAGAGTATCTGGGCGCTCGTCAGAACGACCATAGCTATCATCAGGATGAACAGCAGAGCTTCACAGAGTTTGTTCACCCTGCTGCTCAACGCCGTCACGAAGGCCATGGTTATTTGGTATCGACGATTGCCTTGATCGTCTCGGCTCCAAACTGATCGGTATACTTATCGTAAATAGGCTTGACCGCATCTCGGAAAGCCTGGAGATTCGGCTCGACGACCTCCATTCCCTGATCTTTAAGGAATTGAAGCCATTCCGCATCCTTCTGGTTATCCCAATCCCTGTTGGCCTGTGCGGCCTCTTTCGCGGCCTTCTGCACGAGCTCCTGTTGTTCACGAGACAGTTTTTTCCAGGTGGCCATGCTCATCATTATGACGTTGGGAGCATAGGCGTGCCTGGTGAGAGAGAGGTATTTCTGACTCTCGTAGAGCTTAAAGGCCACTATGACGTTAAGAGGGTTCTCCTGCCCGTCTATAGTTCCCTGCTGAAGAGCCGTAAGAGCCTCAGTCCACGCCATAGGGGTCGCATTGGCCCCAAGGGCTTTAAAACTCTCAACGTAGATAGGGTTCTGCATCAGCCGTATCTTCAACCCTTTCACGTCATCCGGGATCTTAACCGATCTGACACTGTTCGTGAGGTTACGGAACCCCCTCTCTCCGTAAGCCAACCCCTTCCACCGGAACTTTTCCATCTCCTTCAGCATCTTCTGCCCAATAGGACCATCCAACACGGCATAGGCGTGATCTGTGTCGCGGAAAAGGAAAGGCAGGTCAAAAACACCGAACTTTGGCATAAAGTTTATAATGGGACCTCCTGTTATTATCGCAGCATCCACGACCCCCATCCTCAAATTCTCCAGCAAAGTTCTCTCGTCTCCAAGCTTGGCGTTCGAGAAAATGGTGACCTTCAGCGCTCCCTCGCTGCCAGCTTCCACTACCTCCTTGAATTTAAGCGCACAAACATGAAAGGCATCCCTTTCGTTCACCACATGAGCCAGTTTCAACGTTCTCTCCTGGGCGGCCCCCATCGTCACAGCGGAGACCACAAACATAGCTGCCAAAAAAACCATCACAAATTTCCTCATAATGCGTACCCCCTCTTTTTTGGTTATACCAGTGGCACTACCAATGTTGAAAATATTATAGTAGAATGGAGACCTCCTGACAAGATTCAGAAACGCAAAAGGCAAAGGAGAGCAACAGATACATATGGAAAGTAAAAGGAAAAAACTTATAGACGAGATAACAACGTTAATAAAAAACGGCAATTTTCCACAGGGAAAACTGCCGTCCGAAAGACACTTTGCCGATACCCTGGGGGTAAGTAGAGGGCTTTTACGGGAAGCGCTAGTCACTATGGAGGGAATGGGCATACTGGACATAAAGGGCAGAGAGGGGATCTATCTGAGAGAGACGGACCTCGATATAGCTGCTTCTCTCGAAAAGACTATATCAGGGATCATGCTATGGCCTCATGAAACCATGGATCAACTTATGGAAATGAGAAGACTCGTAGAGATTCCCGCAGCGGGATTAGCAGCCCAGCGAAGGGATGGATCGGACATAGAGAAGATGAGGCAATGCCTGAGCGAGCTCGAAAAGCTCGAGAGGTCGCCCATCGACACAGACGGCGCCAGGTGGGATTCGCTGCTTCATATGTCCCTGGTGGACGGAGCCAAGAACAGGCTTCTTTCCAGGGTTTTCGAGGGAGTAGCGCTGCTTATGGAACGATATATAGGAAACACCAGACGAAGGCTCTTTGCCCACCCAGAGCTGCCCGAAGAGGTGCTCACCCAGCACCGTGAACTGGTACGAGCAGTTGAGAACCGTGACGAAAGAGGGGCCATGACGATTATCGACGAACATCTAAAAATCGCCGACCGTCTCTTCAGGCAAGGCATCCATGAAAGCCCTTAACCGAAAAAGAGACTTCAACCATCTCAGCAGAATTGCGATCTAAAAAACGATAAATATTTCTTCGGTTAACCATGGCGGGGATGGGAGAGCTCTCTCCCATCCCCGCCATGAAGCCGTGGTAAGAAACAAAATCGCTACTCTACGACGAAGCTACTCCCGAACCAGAATGCTGAGACAGGCATCTCTTCGAGATGAAGACCGCAAAACGACAGCGGCGATCCGCTCCGAAACGGTCAGAAATTCCTGAAGACCTTTCTGAAGTTCCTCGTTCTGGAGCAACTCACTGTCGCTCTTGAGCAGGTTCTCGACGACATGCCGAAGATCGGTCACGGACAGAGCCAGAATCCCCAGGTCACCCCCGGATCCCTCAACATCGCTTGCGATGGCCTTGGCGGGCGCGCCTTCTTTTTTCACTACCTTGTGATCCAAAAAGCCGAGGAGGAGCCTATCGTCCCGAACGGCCGCCGTAATGCTGAAGAGACCGTCCATGCCGTAAGCGGAGTTCCACCCCTTCAGCTTCACCTTTTTACACCCAATATCCTCGAACCTGGGCAAGGCTGAGGCCACTTTATCCAAAACGGATTTGTCTTCGGGCTCCAGTTGGATGTAGAGACCCGGCACATCGCCAACGGGGCTGCTGCTCTTGCCACTCACCATCACGGAGAGGCGTCCACCCAGAAGAGCCAGGATGTCGTCAAGGGTCAGGCCGGATGCCTCAGTGAGCGGGGCAATACGCTGCTGAATTTCCTGTAGCTTCATTTTTGATCTTTTATTGCAAATCTGCTCGAAGGTCTCCCGGTCCATAGCTCTCAATCGAGCGGCCATAACGGCCAGAGCGGGGCCGCCATAGATTTTCAAATCCGGTCCTATAGACAGGAAGCCATCATTAAACTCATCACCACCCAGATGTTTGATGACGTTGGCGCTCCAGCGAAAATCAATCCGGTTCTCCTCGCGGTAGACCGCACCGTCAAATTTCAGGCGCTCCTCTCCCGCAGCGCAGGGGATCTTATCCTCCAGAACTTTCTGTAAAAAGGCTGCCGTAGCAGAGGCCCTCCAACGAACCAGGGCCCCTTTCCCCAGAGGACAGGAGAGATCCAGACCTTTGGTCTGACCTGCGCCAACGGCAGCCATGAGGTTCAAGCCCTCGTCTGACTGAGAGAAGAGCACGACCTGGCGGTTCGGCACCCAGAGGGCGACGGAGAGAGTCAGATCGAGCGACGGATATCGCAGGATCCCCACGGGTTCGAGGTCGGACGTCAGAGTGCCCTTGAACTCTTCCAACTCCACATCGGAGTTCCTGAACACCGATTTAACCGACTCAAGCGGGTCGGTTCCCGGGAGAGTCTGAAGCGCCCCGAACATGGACGTCACCACCAGGTCGTCGAGATCATCCTTCCAGGTCAGGGAGACTGAAAGGGCACCGGGACCACTTTGAGGCCCCCACTCCCCGGTTAGTTCCTGGAGCATCTCGGGCTCCAGAAGCCCCTTGGTCAGGATCTCAAGAGAGGTCTTTGGCTCGTTCCAGCGCAGGTATGACGTGGCCTCCGAGGGGACCTCAGGAGGCAGAAAGGATTCAGGACGGACATCTACATTCAGAGAAGCCGCTTGAGTGGTGTTGACGTCTTCCTCGGGGCGCCGGGCCTGAACGCCCTTGGCGGACATCGGCTCCCGGGGTTTCTCCGGGAGGAACTCAATAGCCGGGAACACCCGACGGAACTCGGATCGACCATCCACTATCCGCTCTGCCCGAATTACCAGGGTCCTGGTGTAGGCAAAGGTCCGAACGCGTTCGTCGGGATAGGTGAGGGTCAGACGATCCTGAACGGATAGCTCCACCTCATCACCTTTGGCCTTATGAGTTTCAACCTGAACATCGTCAAAGACCATGGAGACACCCATCTCGTGAAGCCGAAGGATCCACGACAGGGTATCCTTGCCGTAATCGGTGTCCATGTCCACGAAGGAACGAAGAGGCTCCACCTGGCCGTCCTCACAAGCCTGTTCCACAGCCCGATAGTAGCTATCGATAAACCCCTTCACGTTCTCCTGAGCCGCTGCCACACCCCACGCAAGGACCAGAAGTGCCACCGAAGCCACGGCTATCGCCGCAAATCGCCCATACCCTCTTTTCATACTACCCTTTCCTCCTTTTCTTTTGAGTCATGCATATCGACGAGCTCGTCTATTCGGCGAAGCACATCGTCCTTTCGAGCCACCCACAGGGGAGCCACGAGCCTGGGAGGACGAGCGTCGGCGGTGAGGCGTTGGGTTACAAAACGGTGCCCCTCCTTCCACAGCACCAAGGCCACCCTCCGAACGTACGTCTCCAAATCAAGAGGGACGTAGCTTCCTCTCTCATACATGTCCTCCAGGGGCGATCCCCGAAGAACGTGAAGCGGATGAAACTTGAGACCGGTCACACCTCGGTCCAAAGCCCAGCGAGCTGATGTGAGGAGCTGCCCATCGGCCTCGCCAGGGAAACCTGAGATGAGGTGAACGCACAGGGACAGGGGAGAGTGTTCGGTTCGCTCCAGCACGTCCACAACGGCATCCAGAGTATGGCCTCTTCGAAGCCAGGCCAGTTGGAGCTTGTCCACCGTCTGCACACCCAGCTCCAGCCAGACTTCGTAGTTGGGTGCACAAAAGCTGCTCAGAAAATCGACCACGTCGGAGGATACCAGATCGGGGCGGGTCCCTACCGACAAGCCAACCACGGGCATGTATCTCTCAGCGAGGATGAGAGCCCGACGGATCAAACGGACGAATCGCTCAAAGGGGCCGTAGGTCGCCGAGTAACTTTGAAAATACAGGATACAGGCCTGCGCTTTGTAATGGTTCCGTGCAGTGGCAGCACCTCGCCGGATCTGATCCTCCAGGGACTCGCCCCGAAGCCAGGCACCGTTGCCCCCACCGGAGGCATCACAGAAGAGACACCCCCTCGACTCAGGCTCTGGCGGTTAGGACACCCACTTCCCAGATCCAGGCTGATCTTCTGCACCCGACAGCCGAAGTGACGACGAAGCTCGGTGGACCAGCAACGATAAGGCACTAGGGCTATAGGCAAAAGCCATCGGGCAGCAGGTCACCGATAGTCCAATACAGCCTGTTGGAACCGTCACACCCAGCCCAGACCGGCGCGTCCGGCCCGAGAAACTCAAGAAGCACCTGACGGCATGCTCCACACGGCGAAACGGCCTGATTTCCCGGCGTATAGATCGCAAGGGCTGCAAAGTCGCCCTTACGATAGCCTTGCGCCACAGCACAAAAGACAGCCGCCCGTTCAGCACAGCAGGTCAACCCGTAGGACGCGGATTCCACGTTACACCCCTGGACAATCTGACCATCCTCAATAAGCAACGCCGCCCCGACAGGGAAGCGGCTATAGGGACACCACGCCCTGGAGGCAGCGTCCGAGGCCGAAGCCAGAAGCCTCTCTCGCTCCAGATCAAGACTCCCAATCATGTTCGATTTCCCTGAAACCTACCCTCTTCGGGCTTTTCTTATCCCAGCATTCGATGATCACGTTCCTGCCCACCCCAAGAGACCTCCTCTCTTTTCCCAGTTGACACCATATTGAGTATAGCAAAATTAAGAGGCAAAAGACCACAAAAAGCTGGGATCCACACATGGACCCCAGCAGAGCGCGTTGACTAGAAAAGTAATCAGTCGTAAAAAATTTTATCCTTCGGTGCCGCAGAAGCATCATGATACAGGGATCCGATACCGCCATCCACCATCTCCTGATAGGAGGGGAGCCCCGAGATTTCAACGGTTTTGGACGGATCCATCTGGCTGAAGACCTGGAGCATGGTCAAGAATGCCGTCACATGCCGGGCCACTCGAACGTCGATAGGCCAGCCATTCTCGTCGATAGGCGCATAGAGTAGCTTATGCTCCCCGGCCTTCATGACAAACCGATCCTTTCCGCTCATGAGGAGTTCCTCATCGGTAATGCCCCGGATTCGATCCAACATGGGCTCAGCGACCTCCATGAGGAGGGACATCGCCTGGCTGTGATCCCCCACCTCCCGGTGAGAGAGGCCGTGGAGAGCCGCAGGGGAGAATTCCATGCCGATGGGGACGGGAAAGACTGCGGAGGTCAACATCATGGAGGTCATGGCCGCCACGGGCTGGCCCTTTTCGTGAGTGACGATGGTATTCTCCACCGGGTACTCCAACTCAGCCTCGTGAAAGTCCACCTCCATGTCCACGTTCTCCTGCTTGATCATCTGAAGCATGGCATATGTTGTCCGCTCGGTGATCAAGCCGTCGGCCCGCCCCGGCCAGGCTCGATTCAAGTTTCTGATATCCATATAGGCCAGGTTCTGCCCACTGGGAGAATGAATGTAGACCTCGGGATCAGGCCAGGAGTCCAGCTGGTTGGAGCACCTGTCCCCCATGCGCCAGATTTTCCGTCCCCATGGAGTTTTCACGCCAAAGAACCGAGGATAGGCCTCTCCATTCCTCGTGACCTGGGAGCCGCTGGTGTTTGCGCGTGTCACGATGATGAGACGCCCTTTTTCAACGACGGCGTTCTCCACAAAGGCCAGAGCAGCCATGTTGCTGGCCGGCTCCTCAGGATGAGTTCCTCCGATGAGGAAGACCGTCCCGCCGGGGACGCCGCTGTCCAGAATGTACACGTTGCAGTCATTCACCGTTCCCTTGACCACCGGGCTGAAGTCGCTCAGTTTCTTTACCTCAGTGACACCGGGACCGGCCACAGTCGCTTCTTTGAAAGTCCTATGCTCTCGGAACATAGCCCCTGCCAGGGCGACCAAGCCCACCATGACTAAGAGGGTCACCCCTTTGATTGTTTTCAGATTCGCCATGTCGGCCACCTCACTTGAGCCTGAGGATCCGGAGGACAAAGGGCATCATGATGATACCGTAAAGAACAGCCTCCTGCGGGTCTTTGGTTTTGACGAAGTTTCTGACCACCGCGATCAGGAAGAAGGCACTGATCAGGTAGTACAGTACCATCACGGCATTGTTGAGGGTCACGAGATTCATGGTCCTTAACCTCCCAGGAAAGCCAGCTTCTTACTGTATATCAGGAACAGAGTACACAGCAAAGCGACAAACAAGGACGGTACGATGCATGCCTTGACAAACTCACCGAAGTACCGCCCCTTGTAGTTCATCTCCATAACGGTGGCCCGCCCCACAACGGCCGTAGGAGGCAGACAGTCTCCCAAAGGCCACATGACGGCCCACGCCGACAGGGAGATGATAGGGTCCAATCCCTTCATATTAAAAAGCATGATCAGAGGCACACCCAGCAGAGGCGCCACGGCGTACTGGACCAGCCCCTCCGAGAGTGGCAAGATAAGCCAAAGCGTAGCAAAGAGCACGGTCATTGGCAGGGTAACCACCGCCAGGGAGATGAGTCCTCGAGATCCACTGAGAGCCATGACCTGGATCAGGGACCCCACCACTACCATGATACCGACCAGGCCCAGCAGGTTCCGAACGGTATCAGAAGCCACGTCAAAAATGCGTAGTTTCACCGGACTCAGCACTATAGTGACCAGAGCGCAAATCATGAAGATCAGAGGCAAGCCCACCACCGGGAAAGAATAGGGATAGAAGCGTCCGGCCAGAACCAGAGCTATCAAAACGATGAAGGGAAGAGATGCCTTGAACCAGTTCCAACCTTCAGGGGCCTCGGGAAGTTGAGAGAGCGCCACATCGGTGTCCACAGGCTCACCTCGACCAGCCAGATAAAAGGTTGAGAACAGCGCTCCAGCCACCGAAAGGACAAGAAGCGGCTTGGCAAAACCCACGTAAGGCATATTGGCACCAGCAGCAGCCATCATGGCCCAGAGGTTGATCGGAGGAGCGGCGGCACTCATAGCCGCCAGCATAAAAATAAGAGCAACCCGACGAGTCTCGGACACCCCCATGGCGGCCAGGACCGACCCCACCAAGGCACCAACGGTAAGGACCGTCGTAGCCCCCGATCCGGTGATAGCCCCAGGAACGAGCATGACGACGGTCAAAAGGAGAAGACACACGAAACGATGCCCTGCAAAAGAACGGACAATCCTTCGGACGATGAAGGCCACACCGCCCGATTCTTTGAACAAGGCCATGAAGAAAGTCGCGCTCATGAAGATGAGACACACGTCGTAGTAGGTAAAGGCACCCTCCACTATGTGGCGAAGAAGCTCAGCCACGGAGAGAGAGGAACGAGGGTCAACTCCCTTGGGAAGGAGCATGTGAGCCACGCCTCCAAGGAGAGCGGCCAGAAACATGGAGAGCTCGGTGGAGACCTTCATGCGCTTGGCCAGTGCGAATACCAGAGCGATGACGACGAGGACTCCAATGGAGTGATGATACATGGTCATTCTCGACGACGTCCTTTCCGTATATTTACAAAACAAGGGCCCCTGGCATTCAGAGGCCCCACTAGAGGCACAGAGTTATTTTTGTTTCAGCCCCTGGCCAATCCCCAAAGCGTCCTTCACCTTGAGTACGGGTAGGTTATGTTCCTCGGCGTACTTAGTGAAAAGACCGTCGCTGTCGCTGTCCACTGTAACCAAAATCATGTCGCTCTTGGCCAAAACAGCGTCGATGGATGCCTGATCCGACTGGTCGGTCCGGCGGGCCATGCCCTCCACGTGTGCACCGATAACCAGCATTCCCTCGGCCTTGGCCGCCTCCATGAGCTCGGTACAACGAGCGATTTCCTTGTCAACATTCGTTCCCGCTGCTCCCATGCCCTTCATGCTGGTTCCACTGGTGACTATGAGGGTCTTGTACCCCTTCCCTTTGATATCAGCGGCAGCCAGAGCGTTGTTGTGGTCGGCTTTGAAGCCAGCTTGCATAGCCGACATTTTTACCATGACAGCACCGGGGCTCTGACCGCAGGTGGTGACGATCAGAGGTTCATCAATGACAGGCACGTCCGCAGCCCACGCAGCTCCACAGGCAACAACCAACACAATCACGAAAAGAGCCAAAAATTTGCGCATAGGTAATCGACCTCCTTATTATAAAAAGCATACACCCAAGAGCCCCAAAGACAATAAAATATGCTCGTTTGTCCCTTTTATCTCAATATTCGATCTCAAATGACCAACATATTCGGAACAAAACCCAAGAGACAAGAGACTAAGACAGCAAAGGGCCGACGATATCGGCCCCCTGGATTTGCTCACAGAATTACTTCTTGTCGAAGTCCTCTCCAAAGCCAACGGCCTTCAGCCACCATGTAGGATAGCCGACCTTCTCCTGCTTACCCTCGGAGCTCATGACGTAGCCATCCTGGTATTTACCCACCAAGTTCCAGGCCAAAGTCCACCAAGCTTTCTCGACTTTCTCCATAGCGTCATAGGAGTAGTCGGTCAGATAGCTCACGGCCTTCTCAGGACTCTCTTTATAGAGCTTCTCAGCCTTGGCCTCCACCTCAGCCTGTTTAGAGAAGAAACCCTTCTCCCATCTCGCCTGTTCCAGGTTAACATCCTTGAGAATGGCATCCCAGCGAAGAACCGCCCAGTTATTGACGAAGTTAAATGCCCACCAGGCCGAGTTGGGGTCGAACTCATGGCGTTTCCCCTGGCTCCAACCGGCGGGAACTTTGGTCACACCACAGTACAGAGGCACGTAGCACGTGGTGTCAGGCGCGTCCTCGCCGAACCACAGAAGACCGCCGATGGGATCAGGAAGCCAATCCCGGCACTGAGCCACAAAGCTGTACGAACAGCGGAACATTGAGATAGCCCTGGGCCAATCCTTGTCCTTCCGATTCTCGGGGCGAACGTCCTTCGGGGTAGGCCAGCGATTCGGGTTGCCAAAGGGACCGGCAGCCATACCCTTTGTCAGATCGTAGTCGGTGCCCTCCAGGTGATCCCGGAAGATAGCCATAACGTCCTGAACGCTCATCTTCTTGTCGGGCTTAACGGAGAAGGGATAATCGCCCTCCTGAGACGTAAGCTTGAAGTTCCTGGACGGAGCCATGAGACTGAAAGCCCGCCACTCCCTGATGGACTGATAGTGATCCGATCCATAGGGGTTGGGGTTGTATGCCTTGGAGAAGTTGAAGGGAGTCCCGGGAGTCCACCACTTCATCTCCTTGGCCAAATCGGTGACGTTTTTGGAATACATGAAGTTTTCTTTGTCGTCAAAGTCGATAACACCGATCCTGGACCGATTGGAACAGATGACGGCGTGGTCATCCGGAACCCGACGGGCTGCCCAGATAGCACCGGGCTTGCCGCTGTCCTTAGTCCAGAGCATACCGGGGCCACAGATGTCGAAGACCCAGAGCTCTTTGGGATCGGCGATGATCAGAGTCTCGCCGCCGTCGCCGTAGCCGTATTTCTCGGCGAGGGCCCCCATGACCTTGATGGCCTCACGGGCTGTCTTGGCCCTCTGAAGGCCGAAGATCTCGAGGGTCTCAATCCAGAAAGCACCATCCTTGGCATAGAGCTCATCCCGGCCACTCCAGGTATCCTCGCCGAAGATCAGCTGATGCTCGTTCATAAAGGGGTAGCCGATATGGAAGTAGGTATAAGTCTTCTTCACCTGGGGGATATCCAGCACCTTGACCAGAGGCTTGGTCGGCCGAGTACCATGGCAAACCTCCTGGTACACAGGAGCCATATCCCCTTCTTTAAAAGTCTGCCCTGGAATGATCTGAATCCTGTTGTCGTACCAGCCGTCGCAGGTATGGCTGGTGATGACCGATCCGTCCACCGTAGCCCCCTTGCCTACGCCGATAGGCGAACAAGCCAACGCAGCGGATGCCACAAAAATACCGGCCAAACCGAGAAGCACGCCCTTACAAATTTTCAAAACGATGACCTCCTTTGAAGATCACACTCTCCACCGTGCAAAAAACACGGCCCACAAATACACGCTCGCTGTCGTTCAAAAGACAAACGAGCTTCCACGTTCGTCATTATATGAGAAAAACAAATGCAGAGCAGAAAGGCTCGCTATTTTGTAGCTATCTGTAGCCTTCTGTTCAGTCCAGGGCTCGATATTTATTTATAGGACGCCCCACCTCTTGATACTCTCGCTCCATAACAGCGTTGTTGGATGCGACCAGGTATTCCAGATACCGCCGCGCTGTAATCCGGGAAACACCTATGAGATCGGCGGTTTCTACCGACGAGAGCGGACGAGCCGACTTGGCTAAAAGAAGTGACACCCTTTCCAGAACATGGGGATTCAGTCCCTTGGGAAGGCTATTTTGAATTTTTTTTCTATGCCTGGCCAGCAGGAGAGCGTCGATCTCTTGCTGATCAACCTGAGCAGGGCCCTCAGAGAGGCGATGTACCACCTGACGAAAAGCATCCAGCGCAGCTTTGATTCGCTCGAAACCGAAGGGTTTCACGATATAGTCGAAGGCACCAGCCTGGATGGTTCGGTTCACCGTAGCTTTGTCCCGAGACGCCGATATCATGATAACATCCATGTCTTCACCACTCCCCTTAATCCGTTCCAGGGTGGCAATGCCATCAAGTCCGGGGAGGAAAATGTCTAAAATTACGAGGCGAACCGGCCGTTCTTTGATGAAAGCCAGGGCCTTCAGTCCGCTATCCACTATGCCCACGACACGGAATCCCTCCACGGAGTTGATGTAGTTATGATGAATATCAGCCACCATGGGATCGTCCTCAACGATCAGCACATCGATGTAGTTCATACGTCAGTCCCTCCATTCGGAAGCGTCACAAGAAACTCGGTATACTCGCCAGGCTCGTACTCGACGGACAAGGCACCATTCATAGCCTCTACCAGTTTTTTCACATTGTACAAACCAAACCCCGACGGCCGCTCTTTGACCTTAGTGGAGAACCCTTTATAAAACATCCGCCGTTCGACATCGGGAGACAGGGAGCCAGCGTTGTCCGTTACACTGATCATAATTTGATTGGACTCGTCGAAGACGCCGAAATCAATTCGGGGCTCGGGAACCCCCGATGATAAAACGGCCTCCATGCCATTTTCCAACAGATTGCCTATGATAACGACCAAGGCCTGATCACCGACAGCATCGGTCTCTCCACAGTAGCTGTCTGGATCGATGCGAATCTGTATCCCTAATTCCCGACATCGTCCTACCTTTCCTATAACGATGCCCCCCACGGCAGGATTCTTGATGTTCTCCGACACGAACGACGCTGTCGATCTCTCGGGCATCGTCTCCTCGGTTATGAATTGGAGTGCCTTCTCATAACGCCCCATCTGGATGAGACCAGCGATGGCCTGGAGTTTATTCTGGAACTCGTGATTCTGCACCCGGAGGGACTCGACATACATCCGAACCCCCGTGATCTCCTGGGCCAGAAGATGGATTTCTGTCATGTCCCGAAAGGTGGCGATAGCTCCCGACACCTCACCCCGAAAGAGAATGGGAGCTTTATTGCCCATGACCAACGAGCCCCGAAGGGTCTGCTCTACATCAAAGACGGGTTCCCCCGATTCGAGAACCCCCGCCAAATCGGCATCAGGTATCACCCGATCAGCCTTTTCTCCGACCACCGAAGCGTCCACGGCCAAAAGATCCTGGGCCACCCGATTGATCATGGTGATCCGCCCCTCTTTATCGACGGCCACGATACCATCTCGAACGAAGTCCAGAAGCTTCTCTCTCTCACCAGTGATCCGGTCAACCTGCCTTTGAAGCAGGAGAGGCCAACTCATGCTCACACCGAGAATAGCCAGAAAGATCAAACTGACCTTCACCACAGTGTCTTCACCAACGATAGGACTCTGAACAGCACCAAACCAGCGAGAACTCAGACGGCGATATGTGCCGTTTTGCCGCAGGGTTTCAAGCCCTCGCCCCAACCTGACAGCTAACCCCACGTCTCCCCGAGGCACAACAACCCCCCAACCTAAGGAGAACAGTGGCGGAGATAAGGGCTCCAGTTCCTGAAGTCTCAAGCGACGTCGGGCATACAGACTCTGATAGCTTCCGAGCAGTGCTCCAGGAACTCCCCCCGAAGAGACCAGCTTCAGAGCTTCTACAACAGAGGAGGTAAAAACGAGGCTCGATGAGAGCCCCCCCATCCCCAGATATGACAGTCCGGCATCGCCTTCCTTGACAGCGAGAGGCTTACCTCTGAGATCCCGAAGAGAGTGAATGGATCCGCCCTTTGGGACAACACAGACGTAGGGTTCCTCCAGTACAGGAAGGGAGAAGCAGACCTTACCCATATCCTTGCCCGATATACCCTGAAGAGCGAGGCTCAATGGAACCGCCTCCACAAGATCTCCGGGGGCCACATTGTGTACCTGGAGGTACGAAAAGGGATCAAAGTCCCGTGGCAGGGGATGGGGCGTCCCCAACACCACATCTATCGGCCCTCGGCGAAAGGAGAGTTTTAAGTCTTCCTGATTACCAAACCGAAGGCTGATCCTCATCCCCTCCAACTCAGCCAAAGCCCGAATGAGCTCCACGAAGAAACCAGAGGGAGGCTGATCAGATTCATCCACTACGAAAGGCGGTGGTAATGGGATACACAAGACATGTATAGTACGCCCCTTACCATCAATGATTAAAGGCTGTCCCCCTCCCGTGGTCGCAAAACTCAACAGACAGACAGCAACCAAGACCATGAAGCATCGCCTCACCACGATTCGTTTGCCAGCACAGCCTTTGACAGGGGCAAAAAAATACATGAGGGAGCTCTCCTTAAAAAGATCTGACTTCATCTCTGAGGATATCATACCATCAAGCGAGCGAGGAGACGGAAGATGATCTTTATGGTCCTTCAGGAAGATCTGCGGTAGAATGGAAGGATAGTGGTCCTGATCCGATCACGGATGGGACACGGAAGGGAGAGAGGGTTCATGGACAGACCTGTCCTTCATATCGGACGATACCGACCCCGGCTCCCCCTGATTCAGGGAGGCATGGGGGTTCTCGTCTCGGGTCCCAGGCTGGCTGGTACTGTCGCTCAAACGGGAGCCGTGGGGACGATAGCGTCCGTGGGACTTGCTGCAGCACATCCTGAGTTCTCCGGCCGTAATTATTTTGACGTCAACGAGAGGGCCATCCAAGAATACTTGGCGGAGGCCAGGAAAATCGCTGGCCCCGACGGAGTTCTCGCTGTGAACTGTATGGTAGCTCTTACCGATTATGAACGTCAGGTCAAGGCGTCATGTCGAGGTGGCGCTCAGATTATCATCTCTGGGGCAGGACTCCCTTTGAAGCTTCCTGAGTACACCAAGGACTATCCCGACGTTGCCCTGGTCCCCATAGTGAGCTCGACCAAGGCAGCCCAGCTCATTCTGCGACGTTGGCTCAAGACCTACGGCAGGAGCCCCGACGGGTTTGTGGTGGAGACCCCTCGTTACGCAGGAGGCCACCTGGGCGCTCGAGACGAGGCCATGATCACCGATCCAGCTCTATCACTAGAGACAGTAGTTCCCGAGCTCTCCACGTTTCTCAAAAACGAGGGGCTGGACATTCCCGTCATCGCAGCCGGCGGCATATGGGATAGGGACGACATGCTTCGGGCTTTTGCCATGGGAGCCAGCGCCGTCCAGATGGGAAGCCGCTTCGTCCCCACCGTGGAGGGCGATGCTGATATGAGGTTCAAGCAAGCGTACCTCGACGCCACAGCGGACGACATCGTGCTGATCCACAGTCCCGCAGGGCTGCCGGGGCGTGCTCTTCGCTCCCCAATGGTGGAACGCTATCTCCAAGGCACAATAGAAAGTAAACCCTGCCTCGCCAATTGCCTGACCCATTGTCGTTACAAAAAGGACCGGGAGACGTTCTGCATCGCACAAGCGCTGGTGGATGCCTATCGAGGTGACTGGGACCACGGCCTGTTCTTCTGCGGAACAAACGCCGTCAAAGCCTCCAAGATCGAACCTGTAGCCGATGTGATCCGATCCCTGTTCCCTGAATATGCGTAACGCATAGGAGGGAAGAAAAGACGGCCGTGTCATCACGTTTTGAGCTCCTGGGAATCTTCCCTGTAGGACGGACGTTGATTACTCTGTCCATACCGGCCATCATAGGCATGCTGGTTATGGCATCCTACAACGTGGCCGACGCCGTTTTCGTCGGTCGAGGCGTAGGATCTCACGGACTGGGTGCCTTGGGGACAGCAGCCCCCATACTGTTCATCGTTCAGGGCATCGCTTTGCTCATTGGGATCGGAAGTGCCTCCGGCATCTCCCGATCCCTGGGTGCCGGAGACCTGAAAACCGCTGAAGCGACCCTGGGTACGTGCATCAGTGTCGCTTTGGCCAGTGGCCTGGCCGTGTTGTTTCTCGGACGGTTCACCCTGCCAATCCTCATGGCCTTTATAGGCACACCGACAGAACTTCGACCTCTCATCGACGAGTATTTGAGCATCATCTTTCTGGGATCCCCCTTTCTGGTGGCCGGCATCGCTATGAACTGCGTTATACGAGCCGAAGGCAGGGCTGCTGTTGCTATGTTAACCCTGATCATTTCTGCCGGAGTCAACATAGCGTTAGACCCTCTGTTCATCTTCGTTCTGCATATGGGGATCACCGGAGCAGCGATCGCCACAATTATCGCCCAGGCAGTAACTTTTTTTTGGGCTCTGGCCCACTATCTGACTCCGGGAAGAAGTTCGGTAACTCTTCATCGTCGGAACCTTCGTCCTACGGCGCCAATTCTGAAAGACATTGTCACAGTTGGCGGAAGTGAGTTCGCACGGATATTTGCCCAGGCCGTCACAATTACGGTGGTGCTCAATCGGCTCAGCCATTACGGCAACAGCACAGTTTTGGCAGGATATGCAATCTTTTTCAAAGTTATGGCCCTCAGCATCATGCCCATCTTCGGCATTGGGCAGGGACTTCAACCTTTGGTCGGATATGCCCACGGAGCGGGCAATCCCAATCGAGTTTGTCGTGCTGTCCTGTTGGCCATCATCGGTGCTACCACCTTCTCCACCGGCACAGAGGTCGTCCTCATGGCCTGGCCCAGATCGATCTTTGCCCTCTTTACCACCGATGCCCATCTGTTGGACGTAGCTGTAGACCTTGCCCGAAAATCCCTTCTCTGCTACGCAACCGTAGGATTTCAAGTGATAGGGACCGTGACGTTTCAGGCTATGGGCCTGAGCAAACCAGCCATGATTCTGTCACTGAGCCGGCAAATGCTCTTTCGCATTCCCCTGCTCTTCCTCCTCCCGGCCTTCTTTGGTCTTTCCGGGGTATTCTTCTCCTTTCCCCTGGCAGACGCAGCAGCAGCGCTCCTTACCTTTCAACTTTTAAAAGTCCACAAGCGACACAGGATTATCCAAATGGAGGGATTACTATGAGTAAATACCCGGTCGCAGACTTGTTGACCAAGCGGCACAGCGTCCGAAAGTATCGCCAAGAACCCGTTTCCGATGAACTCATTGAGAGCTGTCTGGAGGCAGCCAGAAAAGCTCCCAGTGCCTGTAACGCTCAGCCCTGGTTTTTCCACGTCTGCAGAAGTCCTGAAATACGAGACAGGGTCGGTCATGCCATGAACTCGGGGATATACGGCAAAGGTGTTAATGGCTTCATCACCAAGGCACCGGTGATTATCGTGGCTGAGATCCGTCGCCGTACAAAAATAACGACATGGGTGGGTGGCTTGATACGAAACGTTTCCTATGAACCCATGGACGTCGCTATAGCCGCAGACCATCTCACCCTCCAGGCGGCTGCACTGGGATTAGGGACCTGCTGGATCGGCTGGTTCAACGAGAGTGCCGTCAGAAAGGTCTTGAAACTGCCGTCATCAATCCAACTGGTGGCCCTTACCCTGGGATGGCCTGAGGCTCCTCAGACACCGTCTCGCCGAAAGAAGATCAAGGATATCCGACAGTTTCTCTAGCCTCCGTTGGCCACTACATCAGGAGGCCCCGATCTCAGCCCTTCCCCCTGGAGACATCGGAGAGCTCCCCAGAGGTTCGAAGAGCCCACCGGGCCGCAAGAGGTCCCAGGCACTCGTGAATCAACGTACTCCCTATAACAACGTTTATGAGGGTATCGGCCACAGATGCAAGCTCGGGAAACTTCCGTAAGGTCAAAGCCAAGCCAATGACGATCCCTCCGAGGGGGATCAATCCGCCGATGACCGAAAGACACCTTCGGAGCGGCATGCCAGCCCACTCACCCCCCATGAGGACCCCCAACCCCTTGCCGACTAATCGAAACAAAACCACGAAGGGCAAAAACAAAAGGGAGTGAAGCAGGGAGGCCATATTTAGGGACATGCCACTGACGCAGAAGAAGACTAAAAAGACGGGCTCCTCCATGGTGGACGATAAAAAATCAAATATCTGATTAGCCCGAGGGTTTTTGTTGACGACCCAGGCCCCTACGATCATGGTCGATAACAACTCGTCCGCACCCAGCAAGGATGCTGTTCCGAAGCAAGCTGCCAGAGAACCGAAGAGGACTACAACGAGACCGCCTTTGCCCTCGGCATCCATGGCTGGGTGGGACATTCGATCCAATAGCCACCCGAAACAGCACCCCAGAACAAGGGAGAGTCCGATGGTCCGAATGGGGGTGAACACAACGGACAGAAGCGACATCCCCCCATGCCCTAAAAAAGCCCGGGCACAACAGAGGGCAACCCCAAAGTTGACGATGCCGAACCCATCGTCCAGGGCGGAGACCCCTAATATCGTTGAGGTGACGGGCCCTTTTGCACCATACTGATGAGTCACAGCGATGGTGGCCGCCGGATCGGTGGGCGATATCAGCCCCCCCATAAGCAGAGCAAAGGCCAGGATCGACGGCGTCCCTACGATACCGAATCGAGGGCCTACAACGACGGCGACCAGAGACATTCCCATAATAACAGCCAGAAAAGCCATCTCAGCCTCCATAACGGTTATGGCCAAGATGGTCTTGCCCAGGGATCGAATTGCCCTCCAGGAAAGGGCCCCACCGATCTCGAACGTGATGAGACACAACAACATGTCTACCAAAACCCCCGAGTGGTCCAGGGCATCCTTGGGAACCAAGCTCAGGAAGGTCGGATTAAGTAAGACGCCGGCCAACAGATAGCCGGTGATCCTGGGAAGATCAAAACAGGCAGCCAGATAGCCCAAAAAATACCCCGTAAAGACCAATGTTCCTAAACCCAACATGGGATCGTTCATAAAAGACAAAGCCATGCTCGTATTCACTCCTTTCGATCTCCTTATGTACATCGATTCAGTGTATCACTATTACTCTCCGTCCTCGCTTTGGAGATGTGCCCCTTCAAAAGCCCCCTTCTTCATCTGTTATAATGTTATTTGTGAAAGGTTTTGTTCTTTTCTTTATTGACGGATTCTTCGAAGCTCGCACACCATAGAAAAGGAGTGAGAGACCATGGAAAATATCATCGACATGATCAGAAAACACATAGCCGACATTTTCCGGAAAAAGGGCTTACGTCCCTATACTCTCCCTGACGGGAAGATCCTCGTTATCGACGATAACTTCGTCACCCAGTTCAAACTGGATATATCATTTAACAACAACGATTTCGGCTGTATCGTTCTGGAACGACGGGGAGAGACCCTGGCAACGACGAAAAGCTTCAACATCGCCTGGAGCTCCGGCGAGGAAATTCATAATTTTCTGAACTATCTCCGTTCCCTACGCTGAGAGTGCTGGCATGGCAGCTTTTCTCAGGTTTATAGCATGCCTGGTCGTCCTACTTGTAGGGGTTTTGCCTCTCTGCGGAGAGGCTGACATCCGCCAGGCGGTGAAAGCATACAACGAAGGGAAATTCAAAGAGGCCGCATCCCTCCTCCTTCCCGAGGCAAAAAAAGGTAAATCCCTGGCTCAATGCACTCTGGGGTACCTTTATGATCAAGGAGAAGGGGTTTCTCAGGACAAGAAACTAGCTCTGTATTGGTACAACGAAGCTGCAAAACAAGGCTATGCCGATGCCCAATATAACATCGGGCTCATGTATCGGGACGGCGAAGGCATCTCAGGCGATCTGGGGAAGGCTCGATTATGGCTTGTGAAAGCAGCCGAACAAGGGCATGAAAGGGCCCAGATAACCTTGGGCCTGATGGCTCTTAACGCCCCGGAAAAAGCGTGCATCTCGCCCAATGAAGCCGCTCGGTGGTTTGAGTTAGCAGCCGAGAGAGGAAATCCCTCGGGGGCGTATAATCTGGGTCTTCTCCTCATCCGGGGGAACGTACTCTCTCCCGATATCTCACGGGGACGAACGTTGCTTCTGCAGGCGGCAAAAAAGGGGCACATATACGCCCAACACGCTCTGGGCTCTTTCCTTTTGAGAACCTCCTCTGACTCCAAGGAACACGACGACGGCGAGCGATGGCTCAGTATCGCCGCAGAGGAAGGATATGACAAGGCTCAGTTGGACTATGGTCGGTATCTTCTCCGTCATGACCGAGAAGAGGAAGGCCAAGACTGGCTGAACAAAGCCGCTAAACAAAATAATCCCGAGGCTCAATTTATCCTGGGACAGCTTTGCCGTCAAAAGGATGGAGCCTTTGGTAAGGCTGCATCCTGGTTTGGTTTGGCTGCTCGCCAGGGATACGCACCGGCCCAGTACGCACTGGGAACCCTCTACGAGAACGGGCGTGGCCTGCCTGAAGATAACACAATGGCAGCCTTATGGTATCTCCGAGCTGCCAAACAGAATGTAGCAGAGGCCCAGTACAATCTCTCTCTCATGTATCAAAAAGGGCTGGGCGTTCCTCAAAACAGCAAGGAATCTCTTCGATGGCTTAAAGCCGCCTCAGGAAACGGCCTTCCCGAAGCCCAATATGTCCTGGCTCTCGCCTATCGTGACGGCGACGAGCTCTCTCAGGACCTCTCCAAAGCCGCGCAACTCATGAAACAGGCCGCTGCCAGTATCCCCAAAGCACAAAGTGCTCTGGGGTTCATGTACCTCCAGGGCGAGGGAGTCAGCCAAGATCCTCAAGCAGCAGTGCGTTGGTATCGAAAGGCCGCTGAAAGCGGCTATCCCCCAGCCCAGTACCGCTTAGGGCTCCTCTGTGCCAGAGGCCAGGGTGGGCGGCCTCTGGATATGGCCGAAGCCGCCCGATGGTTTCGCATGGCAGCTCGATCAGGGCATCCTGGAGCTCAATACAACCTGGGAATCCAATATACCCAGGGCGACGGTGTTGTCCGCATTCCCTCCGCAGCTTTCCGATGGTTCTCCAAGGCAGCGGCACAGAGAGACCCCCACGCCCTGTACCAGATGGGACTCCTCTATGAGAAAGGTCTCGGAGTTCCAGAGGACAGGGAAAAGGCGATGGATCTTTTCAGACAGGCCTTCGATCTCGGCAACGTGAACGGAGCCTACGCTTTAGGATGCCTTTTTGCCGGAGACAACGGCGGTGCCCGTCAGGAGATGTCCGCTCTTCACTGGCTTCATTGCGCAGCTCAAAGGGGTGACCGCCGGGCTCAGCTCCGACTCGGTCTGGCTTATAAAAACCGCCGGCTCGTAGCTCAAGACAAGGCTCTGGCAATCCGATGGATTCGGAGAGCCGCTGAGGAGGGATCGGCAGCAGCCCAATACACTTTGGGAGGACTCTACCTGGAAGGTAAGATCATCTCTCAGAACAAAAAAATCGGCCAACTCTGGCTCGCCAAAGCCGCCAAACAGGGGTATTTGCCAGCTCAGTATAACCTGGCTTTGTGCCTCGCCAAAAGCAGGTTCAAACGGCAACAGGCCATAAGATGGATGGAGAAGGCCGCCATGGCCGGATATGCACCAGCCCAATGCGAGCTTGGACTCTTTTACGCCTCGGGAACAGGGGTCACCCAATCAGACACCTCAGCCCTTAGGTGGTTTTCCCTGGCAGCTGAACAAGACTACGTACCAGCTCAGTACAACCTGGGGGTCTTTTACCTCTACAGTGGGCTCTCAACAGAACCCAATCGGAAGTTAGCCTTTCGGTGGCTTCTCAAGGCCGCCCAACAGGGATATGCCGACGCCCAGTTTTACCTGGGTTACCTATACGAGCGGGGCGATGGCACTGAGCAGGACCTCACGGAGGCCAAGTGCTGGCTTACCAAAGCAGCTCGCAAGGGCAGCAGAGAAGCCCTGTCCATACTGGCAAAGATGGAAGAAAAAGAGCAAAAACAAAAAAAAGCCGGGGCAGGGCTTCCTGGCATGACGGAGCTCCTATCACAGGATAACTCCCAGAAACCGTGAATGTTGCAGGACGACGTAGCCACCAGGGGGCCAAACGACGTAAGGGCCATCCGATAGGTTATCCCTACGGCATATCTGTCCCCCCACCCCAAGGCAGGACCGATATCGTTACCCGACAACTCCGCCCCCGGCGGTCCACTACGGCAATCCGGTGTCGTCCCTGAACCGCGGTCCAGAACAGGGACTCCCCAGCCGACACCGTCCGGAAAAAAACGCCGTCGACGAACCAGGACACGTCCCCCTGAGCCCCCTCGCAGGCCAGAGCCACCCGGGGCGGTTCTCCCCAGGGGGGAAGAATGTAGGAGGCTCCCGACAGGGGAGAACGTATCTGTAGCTCGGCCTCAGCTACCCGCCTGCTCTCCGAGCTACCAAACTGAGCAGGCCAGACCGTAACCACCCGGCCTTCCTCCCATCGATGCACAGAACAGGGTTCAGATGATGATACTGTAGGGATATGCCACGCTTCTTCCCGGTGAGGGCAAGCTGACGTGGGCGGCAAGCCCGACAGGGAGCACACAGTCCGCCGGGCCACTCCGTCAGGAGGTTCGGGCATTCTCCCCCCGAGGACCGTCATGATCTGGGTCGCGACGGGAACGGCCAGAGAGAGCCCCACCAGTTCGGGATGGGGCGTCCCCAGAGGGTCACCAAACCAGACAACGACGGTCCAGCGACGATTCCACGCTACAGCCCAGGCATCTCGGAGCCCATAGGAGGTGCCGGTCTTAAGGGCCATCTCGGCATTTCCAGACAACAAAGCCCGAAGTTTGGGCACTAATCGTCCCCGGTTTTTCAGTATATCCCCGACGAGGAAGGAGCCCTCCTGAGAGATAGGTGATGGCCGCCAGTCGTGCCGGTCGTCCTCGAAGAAAGAAAGAGGACGATCCCGCCAGGAAGCCAAGGTCATGGTGGCTTTCAAAAGCTCCAGAAGCGTCACCTCGCATCCACCGAGGATCAGGGAGTCGCCGTACCACTCCGCATCGTGGACAAAATAGCCGAACCCCAGGCTCCGAAGACGATGAAGAAACCGGTTAGCCCCTACCATTCGAAGGACTCGGACAGCCGGGACGTTCAGGGAGTCGGCCAAAGCTCGAGCGGCGGAGACAGCCCCTCGATATCGGAGATCGAAGTTTCTGGGGGCTCGTCCCGACATGGACAGGGGCGTGTCGGCCATGAGAGAGGAGGGAGACAGAGTTCCATCGTCGAAGGCCATGGCATAGACGAAAGGCTTCAGGGCCGAGCCTGGCGATCTCAAGGCGTTACAACAATCTACCCATCCCCAGGGCAGTCTTTCGCCAAAGCGTCCGTTGCCCACGTACCCTCGGACAGCCCCTGTCTCGTTGTCGACCACCACCGCCGCCGCAGTAATTTCTTGAGGCAACCGAAAAAGCCCCTCGGCCACGGTACGCCGGAGGAGCCTCTGGACCTCGGCATCCAAAGTCGAGCGTCCCCCTTGAGGACGACGTTTCAAAGCCTGAGAGACAAAGAGATATTCCTGCCCCGGACGAGAGATCGCCTGAGGAAGGGGTTCAGCTCTCGCCAAATCAGCCTCGGCGGCCGTAACGACTGATCGGTGGGCGAGCTTCTTTAGAATCATATCCCGACGGGCCTTGAGTCGATGAGGGTGAAGGTCGGGACGGTAGCGGGTGGGGCCCTTGAGCATCGCCACCAAGGTAGCCGCCTCGGCCAGGGAGAGATCGCTTGCCTCCTTTCCCCACCATCCCAGAGAAGCCGCACCGACTCCCACCAGAGTTCCTCCAAAAGGGGCCTTATTCAGGTAGAGCTCCAGAATACGCCGTTTGGACAAGGATCGTTCCAGAGCCATGGCCTGGAGAAACTCCACTGCCTTGGTAGCAACGGTTCTGACCCGGGGACGGGTGAGTCGGACAAGCTGACTGGTGATGGTGGACCCTCCCGAGATCACCCGACCGCTGGTCAGGTTCTGCCAGGCAGCCCGAACGATGCCCAGCCAGTCAACCCCGGCGTGACGCCAAAATCGCCGATCCTCCACCTCGACAGCGACAAGGGGCAGCCATCGCCCCATGGCATCCAGTGAGATGGGGCGACAAGCCCGATCATCGGAAGTCAGTCCCAACCAGAGGGGGCGGCCCTCTCGATCCGTCACAAGGGGAGAGCCCTCCAGAGAAGAGACTTCCCGGATCGGCACTGGATCCACAAGAAACGCCGCCCCCCAAAGGGTCAGGGCCGTCCCACAGGACAGCCCCAATACAAGCCAAAAGACGATACGCGCTTTTCGACGAGTCATGCTCCAAGCCTAACGAACGGTCACCGTTCCACCACCGCTCAGACTTCGAACCGACGGTGCAAACATCGCCTGAGCCGAGACCGGCGGCAGGGTGAACGTCCCTCGGGTCGTCGCACGACACCCATACTTCAGGATGAGACGTCCATTTACTTTGGTCGGGAAGAAAAGCACACGGTCAAACCGAACCTCCCGCCGGGGCGCTATCTCAGCCTCTCCAAGGGGTACAGGAGGATTCCACACCTGGAAACAACCAGGGAGCACGTCCACCACAACCAAGTCCTGCACAGTTCCCGTGGGAATAACCTCAAGACAGACCTGGATCTCCTGACCGAACGTCAAGGGCTTCGAGAGATCCAAGGGAGCGCCTTTTGCATCCCGAAAGACTCGACGGATGGAGACTCCCTGATCGTAGGGAGGCACTGATTTCGTCGGCACGCCGGAATACGTCCAGTTGCAGAAGACCGTCCCGGGGCCTCGATTCGTAACGGTCCAGGGCACGGGGTGATCGGACGAGAGTGCCAGCTCATCGCCCGTGGAGAGTTTGTGTTCCGTCGTTCCGTTCGAAACCACGGCGGAGAAGGGTTTGACATCCACACGTTCGAAAAACCGCCCCATTGTCAAGACCGCCCATCCTGCGCTTTGGGTGGACAGGCGATCGGCAGCCAACTCAGCCACGACCGCCCGAGCCGCCGTGGTCTCCTCGGCGGAATCGGGCGCCACCGCAGAGGTTGCTAAAAGGGCCAGAGCCTTGTCTCTCAGAGCTGAGCCATAGGTCTCGACAGCAACCGTACCCGAAGAAGTTCCTCCTAAAAGACGACGTCCTTCCTCCTTTTTGTCGGCGGCCCCGTAGGCTGCCGCCAGAAAGAGCCGACCAACCTGAGTCATGCCACCGATCCGTTCGTTCAGCCACGCCATCCAGCCCATGGGAGGCTGACCCCACAGAGTCAGGATATAGCAGGCATAGGCCTTTCGTGAGAGATCGTATGAATCGTCGGCCATCTCGGACAACACGGACCGAAGGTACGAGCCCGTCCGATTGACCATGGCATCGGGTACCAGCCCTTTCTGGAGAGACGCCAGAAAATGAGCAGCATACAGGCTGGCCCAGGGAGCCTGAGTGCCACCGGGCCACATGGCGAAACTGCCATCGTAGAGCTGAAGGATCTGAAGTTTTGCAACCACAGCCCGAAGGGCGTCGGTCAACCCCCTGTTTCCGGCGAGACGAGAGTTCAGCTTTCGAGCCATGTTGGGTAAAGCCACCAACGGCCATGCCTTGGAGACTGTCTGCTCAAGACAGGTGTAAGGATAGTCGTTCAGGAAGGCCACCACAGGTAACAGGTCAGAGCGAGGCGACCCCGACACGAAGCAAGACGCACGAAGGGTTCCGGGGAACCAGTCGTCCTGAGAGGGTACCGAGAAGGTGCCTGGCTTCACCGCCGAGCCCCCGGTCACGGTTACCCGGGGCATGGGCGGCCGGACCACCGTCTCCCGAGAGAGCTGAAAATCGAGACCCGCACCACTCACAGCCAGATCGACACCGCCAGGACCGCAATTCCTGGCGGCGACCACGGGCAAATCCAGGGTTACGTTGCCCCTGGCCGGAACCGTTACGTCCCAGGAGAGACCTTCAGGCAGGGACAGGGTCCCCCACGACGAGGGGACAAGTTTCAGATTGAGGTCCGAGTCGGCTGTGGATATCACCTGTACTGGTACGGTGAACCGGTCTCCCGGAGCCAGAGCCTGTGGCACGGTGGGATCCACGGTAACCGGCCTGGCGATGGAGATGTCGGCCCAGGCCGATCCCACCGACGAACCGGAGAAGACAGCCATGGCCTTGACACCACCCGAGAACTCGGGCAGATCAAAGGAGACCTCCGCCACACCATCTTGGACAGACAGATCGGGACGAACCATGGCCAGGACCTTGAAGCCCCGGGCCTCCAGAGGCGACAGATTCATAGCTCCATAAGCCATCTGAGCCTCACCGCCGGCTGGATGGAGCACCGGCGTCTCTCGAGACTCCAGCGGCATGAGTTCGTCGTAGATATCCGACGCCTGAGTCGCCAATCGCCTTTGGGCAGAAAACAGCTTCCAGGGATCGGGGACCTGATGATCCGTCAATCCCAGGATACCCCGATCCACCAAAGCCACCCAGAGGTCACCGTCCGCAGGGCGACCGTCCGTATCAGTGACGGAGACTTTGAGAGGCAGGAGCTGACCAGGCTCCACCTGATCGGGAACCTGTACTGCCACCTTAGCGGGTGCTCCTTCATTCACGATCAAAGACACCGCTCCCAAAGCCCTGTGAGGCGCCCAGTCTCCCTCTCGGGTCACGGGACGAATCACCTGGAAAGTGCACCAACCGTTGGGCCAGACTCGTTTATCGACAACGAAGTCCAACGTTCCCTCAGGCTTGGTAATGGAGACCACCTTGGAGACCAGGATTTCCTCCGCCTCGAAGGTAAAGAGCCCCATTCCAGGAAAAGGTGCACGATAGGACAGCACAGCCCTTTCTCCAGGAGCATATCGGTCCTTATCCAAGGAGAGCTCGACCCTATCGGGAAGTACAGCACCAGATCGAGACGCACCCCAGGACTTCCAGGCGGAGAAGCGAACCGACGATGTTACATGTGCCACTCCACCGTCCAGAGTCAGGAGGTAGTTTCCCTCGTCCTCGGGGATCACGGAACAGGTGCCGAGACCATCCTTGAGAGGGGTATCCCCGGAGGCAACAGCCGTCTGCTCCTCCTGCCAGACCATCCTGGTCCGACCGGATTCGCGAACCAGGACAGGACGAACCACCAGGGAATACAGGGTCCAGTCCACGGAGCCCTCGGCAACTTCGTCAGCCGAGGTCACTCCGGCCACCTGAAAACTCACAGGTTGACCTGGGGTGATCTCACCATCAGGAGAGCGAACGCCAAGGTGAAACGGCGCCAAATGACACGGCAGGGACAGAGTCTTCCCCACCCATCGCCCTCCGGGCTCCATGACCCGAAGGGAGAGATTGATATCCACCATAGACGGAGCATCCATGTTGTCCGGCACGGTCCAGTTCAGCGACCACCGACCGGAGTCGTCCAGGGTTCCTGAGTCCAGATCAAGCTCTTGCTTTTGGAAAGATACCCGGTCATCACCAAAACGGAAACCAGGGAATCGTCTGGATTCGTATCTTCTGGGTGACGTAACACCCCGAAGCTCCCAATTCAGACCGGGAGAGGGGGCTCCGAACAGATAGGCGGCATCGAAGGAGAGCCCCACAGCCTGAGAAGCCATAACCTGAGAACCGTCAGCCTTCAGGGAGAGCTCGATGGTGGGCGGAGTGAAGTCCTCCACCAGGAAGGAAGCCCTGCCTAGAGGCACCTCCTCCTTACCGGGAACCAGCAGATCGAAGCAATACTGCCCCATCGGCGTGGCCGGCGGAAGATCAAAGGCACAGGTGGTCAAGCCATTTCTGGACAGCTCGGAACGCCCCTGAGAGATATGGACACCCAGGGAGTTGTACACTCGCCACACCAAAGGGAAGGTCCCGGGTAAAGCCAGACGGGGACCTCGTACCAGGGACGTTACGTCCACGGTTTCTCCAGGGCGGAAGATACCCCGGGGCAGGATGCAATCTGCCTCGTAGGTGGTCACCCAGGGAGCACCAGAGATGTCCAGACGATCATCGGCAAACCCGTTGCCGGAGAGCGCCACGAAGGACATATCCTCGTCCCGCTCAACCACCACCACAGCGGGACGAAGCTGGGGATCCCACTCCTGGTCACGCTTGACACTCCACAGGCCGTTACGATCGGTGGTCCCATGGGCAAGACGCTGGTTACTTGAGGAGAAAACCGAAACAGCGGCCTTGCCAACAGGACGCCCGTCCGAGAGGCCGTTGACCCACACCAGAATCCCCTTCTCACCGAGTCGGACCGAGACACCCAGATCAGTGACTGTCACCATCTGTCGGGCTCCTCCCCACCACTGATCACTGTCCTTGGCCTCCAAAAGGAAAACCCCCCGGCTCTCGCCCAGAAGATCTGACAGGTCCAGGGCACTACACACTTTGTGGTTCAACCGATTGTTTACCGGCAGAGACCAAGTACCCATAAACTTGGTCAACGTCAGAGGCGCCCCACTCTCAGTCCCCAGAGCGCCCATAACAAGGGGGATATTGTTGGGATAGAGCTTCCACGCCGAGACCTGGACCTGATCCAGATTCACCGTATCCAGAGGGACCCTGGGAGAGTCCAGTGGCGACAGGAAGGTTCCCGTAGCAGGGAAGGAAGCCGAGCGATCCATATCGGGAAGCACAAAGGTCCTGGTCTCATCCTCAACAAGACCATTGACACCGCCAAGCCCCTTCCTGATGGTCACCGCCACCCTATCTCTGGGGGAGAAAGCTCCTACTAAGGCAAAACCATTGTAGGTACACTCAATCCGAAAATTTCTCTCAGGACTCACCGACACGAAGCCCATCACATCGTCAGGGGCCACTGGACGTGAGGTGTACAGGAACAGCCGAGCCCGGTCAGGTCCCAGAGACTCCACAGACGTGCCCGTGATCGTAACAGGAGAGGCAACCTGTGTACCCTTGGCGACGGGGAAGCTCTCGGTCCTGGCCTCAACCAACCCCAGAGGCCCCACATCTGAAGTCAGCCCTTTGGCAACGGTCACCGACAGGGATTTTCCCCGAAGCGGAGCCGAGACTACCCGAACCGTCTTGGCTGGAACCTGCCCCTGAGGCCGCAGCTGAACCAGCGAACCACCGCTTTTGGCCGAGAGAAAGCCCAACAGCCTTTGAGGCGGGACAGGCAAAGAGAAATGAAACTCCAGGGTCAACTCTCGCCTGGGGGAGAGCTCAACTGGTCGTATCATCTTCACTGTCAAAGGCGCCGTTCGGAAGGAAAAAAGCTGAGGTCCGGCCAGCAGATGACCACTCTGATCCCGCAAAGGCGCAAACGTCACCTGATACTCGGTGGCCGGTGCCACCGGTTTAGCGGTCGTATAGACCAGGCGATCAGGGCTATCCCATACAGCGTAGCCCTCCAACCTCGGCCGTATGACCAGGGGGACCTGGTCGGCTGGAAGGATCTTACCCAAAAGAGAGGTAGGTACCACCGGGGAGGAGAACGTCACCTGGAGGACAGGCTTGCCGCTCACCTTGCCCTGGGGAGTGAAGTTCGTGACCGTAAAGTCGGCAGCCTGAAGAACACCGCTCCAGGTCCAAAAGGCCATGGTCAAAATCGCCGTAAGCAAGCATTTTTTTTTCACGTATACGCACCTCCATCAATATAAATCAGGATATGACAGGATATGAGACATTTGAACCTGGACATCGTCAGCGTACTTCTCTATCGAGAGTTTTATTGTACTACATCACACTTCAAAATCGGGCAATTGATATCATCGGCTGTCAAAAAACACAGATTATAACTTTTTATGAAGGGCATATCTAAAACCCCACATCCAAGTCTCCCAATCTCAGGTCATTCCGTCAGAGCCCTGTCTCGCCCCAGTCGATACTTCACGACGGCAGGTCAAAAATACGAACCTCGAATGGGCTCCGTCGAAACGACCTGAGGCGAGTTTCTGAGTTTTTAGAGGTTCCCTGAAGTCAAAGCCTACGTCAGGACTCCACAAAAATTAATATTTATTTTATTATGCAGTAAAAAATATAAACCATTGCACCATTTCATGTCTGAATCTGGTTCTGTTTTGATACCTGGAGGCTCGTTTTGCACACGCTTTCTTCATGGTTTTGTCGGGATATGGGGGCGTCGCCAGGTCATCAAAAAGGCTTCCCCCCCAGGGCAACCATGAACCACACCGGGGTCATGAGGACATATACTGATAAAAAAGATCGACCGCGACGGTCGATCTTCAACGTTGAGAGAATACAAACCCGTCACCGAATCGATCTGATGACAACAATTCCTCCGTAGGCTACGGCCGCCGTCAATATGATGGCGGCTCCCGCCGTGATGTTGAATTGGACCGATATCCACAGACCAACGAGACAGAATAAAGCTGCAACTATCGTAGATCGAACCATCATGGACGTCAGAGATCTGGCGTTCCCCTCGGTGATGGCCGAGGGCACGGTGAACAGAGCGATAACCAGGATAAGACCGATAACCCGGATGACCGCAACCACAGCCAGTGAGGTGAGGAGGGTCAGCACACCATCAATGATGGCAACAGGAACACCTCGGGTAGAGGCATACGTCTCGTCGAAAAGAAAAGCCTCGACGGGATCGTGCCAGAGGGCTATGAGAACCAGAGATGCGACAGCTAAGGCCCCCATGATACTAAGATCTCCAGCTGAGACCGTGAGGATACTGCCAAAAAGATAGCTGGTCAGCTCGGTGCCATACCCCGGGGTCAGGTCGGTAAAGACGATTCCCGTGGCCATGCCCACGGCCCAGAGAATACCCATGACGGTGTCAGCCCTGTGAGGAGTCTTTCGTCTCAACCAGGTGGCGACTCCCGCAAGGACCAGTGCAGCTCCGTAGACACCAGCTCTGGGAGGCCAGCCCATGAACCACGCCAACCCCAAGCCACCGTAAGCTCCGTGAGCCACGCCTCCGGTGGTCATAACCGACCGTCGTATCACCGTGATCGGTCCTAATATGCCGCAAATAACGCTGGCCAGGAGAGCCGCCGCCAGAGCGTTCTGCATAAAACTATACCGAAGCAGCTCAGTCATGGCTGTGTTCTCCCAAAACCCGGTGAGGCAGGCCGTGACCGATAAGCTCCACCGGACACGAGCAGCTGAGCCTCGTGAACAGATCCTCGGTGAGCTCGCCACCCCGGTGGTAGTACACGTCTCGATCGACGCAGGCCACAGCTGTAGCCCAGGCCGGAATGATGGAGTAATCGTGGCTGACGATGATCACTGTTCGGTTCTCCCCAGCCTTTTTGAGACAGTCGAAGACTGCCTGTCGGGAGGCAGGATCTACGCTGGCCAGGGGCTCGTCGAGAAGGAGGAGCGCCGGATCCGAGGCCAGGGCCCGGGCGATGAGTACCCGTTGGCGCTGTCCCTGAGAGAGAACCCTCATCGATCGATTTCGAAGGTCGCTCAGATCCATAGCCTCCATGGCCTCGTCAACAGGGCAACGAGAACCTCCGTCGGTCCCGAGACGCCCCATGGACACCACTCGCTCAACCGTGACGGGCATGCTTAGCCCCTGTCCGACATCCTGGGGCACGTACCCTACGTCGGATCGCCGCCCGGGCGGTGCCCCCAGAATCGACACAGCCCCCGAGTCAGGTCGGAGCAACCCCAGCGCCAGACGGAGGAGGGTTGATTTTCCTCCTCCATTTGGTCCGACGACGACCAACAGCTCCCCCTGGGGAACGGCGAACGATACCGACCGAAAGAGAGGGGCATCGTATCCGAAAGATACCTGGTCGAATTGAAGCGCCGTCACCGAACGCCTTTTTTCAGCACCTGAGCGCACTTTTTCAGATTGAGCTCCCAGTCCTCCGCCAGAGGGTCCAAAACCTCTACCTGGCCCTTCAGGCTCTGAGCCAGTGCTGTCGCTGCCGCTGTCGAAAACTGAGGCTGTATAAAGATCGTGACGATATCCTCATCCCTGGCCTGTTCCACCAACGCAGCGAGCTCCACGGGTTTTGGTTCCTTGCCCTCTAGCTCGACTGCCACCTGCCTGAGACCGTAAGCCCGGGCGAAATATCCCCAGGAGGGATGAAAAACCATAAAGGCTCGGCCCCGGAGGGAGCGAAGCTCCTGATCGATATACCGATCAAGGTCGGCAAGCTCACCCACAAACTTGATGTAGTTGGTCATGTACACGTCTCGGTGGAGCGGATCGGCGTCGGCCATCGCCATAGCGATCACACGAGCCTGAAGCATAACGTTCGTCGGCGCCAGCCAGATGTGAGGATCCATGCCATGATGATGGCGTCGACCGTGGTCGTGATCGCACTCTGGTCCGTGGCTGTGACGTTCATGCTGCTGGGAGCCGTCGTGATGATGAGCCGCCATAGGATAGAGCTTGACGGGGGCCTGAGTGGGGATCTCTTTCAGCTTGGGCAGTGCCGCCAGAAGCTTATCCTTCTGGGAGGCCTCGAAGGGCACACCAATGGTGAACCACAGAGAACACTGAACCAGGTCCTTCATCTGAGCGGGTTTGGGCTCGTAGGTGGCAGGGCTGGCTCCCTTGGGCACCACCGTGGTAACCGACACGTAGCTGCCGCCGATCTTCTTAACAAAATACTTCTGAGGCAAGATGCTGACGGCGACCCGAAGAGAGGGCTCGGCCAAAGCCGACGAGGTCCCCAAGGCTATAAACGTAAGACAGAGAGCTAGCAATTTCTTGTACATCGTAGTGCAGAACCTCCTTGACGCTTCGTCCCTCTTGGGTGAGCGCACAGAATCCAAGCGTTGTGGTGTAGTATACGTTTTGATCGTTCTTTAGGCAAGAGCTGTGTGTTCATATATATATTTGGACGATACTCAAAAAAAGAAGTAATGACAGAACCTTACAGGCATTTCGGTCTCTTGACATGTGAACAAATCGCCACATATTGACAAACGCCATAGACTCTGTCAATCTGAAGATCTCACAACGACTGTATCGAAATAATTCGGTAGTCCAACAGGAAGCCGTCGTCTTCGTGCCAGCACATCACACCATGAGGAGGTCAATATGCTTATACTTTCCAGAAAGGACATTCTGTCCGTCTTTTCCATGAGAGACGCCATTGAGGCGAACAAGCGAGCTTTTATACTTCATTCCAAGGGACAGAGCGTGGTCCCCCTGAGGGTCAACCTCGAGAGCGGCAGCGGTCAGTATCTCTTCATGCCCGCCTACGCTGGCGGTGACATCGACCGAGCCGGTCTGAAGGTAGTCTCGGTGTTTCCCGGCAACGCTGATATGGGGCTGCCAGTGGTTCCCGCAACGGTGCTTCTGGCAGACGGCCAAACCGGCATGATCTGTGCTCTGCTGGAGGGGACCGTCCTCACGCAACTTCGAACGGCGGCTGTTTCCGGCGCTGCTACCGAGCTTCTCGCCCGCCCCGATGCGACCGTTGCAGCCCTCTTCGGAACGGGCGGACAGGGTCCCAGTCAGCTTCGAGCCCTCCTGACGGTTCGGCCTCTCCGGGAGGTCCGGGTCTTCGACATCGATCCCCAACGAACAGCGTCCTTTGTCGAAACTCACGGGGCCGAGGTCACCGAGATGGGAGCCAGACTGATCGCCACCTCATCGGCTCAGGAGGCCGTCGACGGAGCCGATGTCATCACCTCCGTCACCACATCGCCCAAGCCCGTCTTTCAGGCCGAGTGGCTCAAAAACGGGGTTCACGTCAACGGTGTGGGCTCCTACACCCCGGCTATGCAGGAGCTGCCCGCTGAGTTGCTCCACAAGGCCAACCGGGTGTTTGTAGACAATCGGGAAGCCGTTCTGTCTGAGGCAGGTGACTTCCTGAATCCTATTAAGGAAGGCCTATTCACCGAGGATCGGGTGGACGGCGAGCTGGGCGAGCTCCTTCTCGGAAAAGTTCCGGGACGGCGATCTCCCCAGGAGAGCACCGTTATGAAGACCGTGGGATTCGCCACTCTGGACGTGGTAGCCGCTCACGAAATCTACGAGAAGGCCCTCGCTCATGGCATCGGCAAAATGGTGGAACTGTAAAACCCTCCCCACCTCAAGCCTTTGAAAAGATTATCCTAATTTTTTCAAATATGGGCACCTTTAAAAACCTACATCCGAGTCTCCCAGCCCCAGATCGTTCCGCCAGAGCCCTGTCTCGCCCAAACGTCTTTTTGACCTGCCTGCTCCGTACCGTCGCCTCGAAGGGCACCTCCTGTGCCCTCTCGGATTAGGGCGAGTTTCTGAGTTTTTAGAGACTCCCTGTTGACAAAAACTCATTACAAACAGGGGCTAAATAAATAAACTTTAAAAACAATGCTGTTCACGACTTATTCAGGAGGTCTCAAAAGTCAGCTCGATAAAACATTGACACGAACGACTTCCGATGATACTTTATTGATTAATCGATCAGTAAACAGCATCGGAGACCGTGTCTCTTGTTGCGTCTACCGTAAAAGCATCCCCGCGATCTTCTTAATAAGACGTATAACAAGGAGCGACTTCAGCTGAGGAAGTTGGGAGAGTCATTCCGAAACGACAGGAGTCACAATTTTTCAAGTCTTTATACAAGATGGAAAGGGAGGGTCTTTATGACCGCACAAGGGAAATTATATTTAGTTGGTGCAGGGGTTGGCGATCTTGATAATATGACACTGCGCGCTTATAAAATCATTCAAAGCGCTGACATTGTGCTTGCCATGAAATTTATTCATGAACAATATGCAGGGCTTTTGGAAGGCAAGGAGGTGTACGACTCTGGTCATGGTTTTTTCATGAACCTGAATGCCCCCGAAGCACACGGTGACGAAGCAAAGGTTCGATCTATTGTCAGAAAAAATATTCACGCGGGGAAAATTGTTGTTATTCTCGATTTTGGTGATCCAGTTTTATACAGCCCACAATCAGGATATCTAACAGAATTTGCCGATCTCAACCCAGAGGTCGTTCCTGGCGTCTCTTCTTTTAATGCAGCAAACGCAGCTATAGGGTTCGAGATTACAGGCGGATATAACCGAGCTGTCGTCTTATCTGAAGCCATGAGCAATTGGAGCGAGGAAGGCCGCTTGGAAAAACTTGCTGCAACTGGTGCCATACTTGTACTCTTTACCATGCGCATGGATGTTGATAATGTCGTTTCTCAACTTAAAAAGCACCTTTCCGGTGATACTCCTGTAACTTTAGTTTGCTCGGCAGGATTTAAAGACAGGGAAAAGGTCATACGAACAAGGCTTGATTTACTGGCACAATGCATTCAAGAAGAAAGACCGTCCTGGGATTATCTCCTTTATATCGGGCTCTAACGCCGCTTGGAAGTCTTTGCTTTAGGAGCTATTCAATCTGAAACAGCTTCTGCTGACAGAGGGGAACAAATTCAAGCTAAAAATAATAATAGTGACCATGGATAAAAAAGACGCGAAGACATGGGATTTTCCCACAAGTTAGCAGGACACCAGATTCAAGGCCATAGAGGCAATCCCCATATATCGGGAGATGTGCGGTGGGCTCCCCCTGTCTGCGAAAATAACGCTCACAATACCTGATATCCCTAGTGTACATTCACTGGTACATTTGCGCATTGCAACTCAAGTTCATCCTCAAGCTAAAAAAGGCTGTTAGAGAAAACACGGGGGAAAAGGAGCTTCCAGGTCCTCATGGCGTGCATCCTTTTCAGGTTCCATGTAATGCAGCCCAAACTCCACTCTCCCCGAACGGTCTCAAGCCCTCGGAGCAGAAATTGGCGAAAGCCCATCACCGATTTGAGGGCCTTCTTCAACAGGGGGTCGGGGTCGTCTATATATGTATCACGCTTAATATTTTGTAGAATAATTAATTTTATAGAAAATACATCTAATGAAAGAGGTGTTCTCCTTGGATCAGACAACAGCTCAGGCAATGGTAACATCGCCAGTCGGAATTATGGCCCTCGTTTCTCTCATGATAGCATTTTCTCTTCATGTTCAAAGGTACAAAACATTTCAAAAGCTGGGCCCTGCCATCACCTGTATCATCGCTGGCATCATCTTGTCCAACACCAAAATCCTCCCCTTCAATTGCGAGACTTATGGGACTTTTTTCAAATATGGGATTCCTCTGACCCTGACGATGTTTCTCCTCTCGGTCAACATCAAGGAATGGATTAAGCTTGCCCAAAAACCCCTCATCGCCATGCTCTTTGCATGCATCAGTGTCTGTTTCATGGCGACGGTCGCGGGCATGTGGCTTGCGCCCAAACTCCCTGAAGGATGGAAGATCGCCGGTATGTTCGTGGGAACCTATACAGGCGGCAGCAGCAACCTCACGGCCATCGGAACCGGCCTTGAGGTAAGCCCTACAACCTTCGGAGCAGCTAACGCGGCAGACTATGCCCTTGGCATTCCGCTGACGATCCTGCTCTTTGCTCTGCCGGGCCTCTTCATGAACAGCCAGAAACTACAGAAATGGTGGCCCTATAAGCTGTCGAAGTCCGAACTCTACGACGAACAAGCACGCTCTATCTACGAGGCAAAAGAATGGTCTGTTAACGATGTCGCCATGCTCTTCATGCTGGGATTTCTCGTCAACGCCGGGGCAACATGGGTTGCAAGTTTCTTTGGAAAAGGCGTCACGGGAGCCGTTCGTGTTGTCTGCATCACCACTTTTGCACTGGCCCTCGCGCAGATCGAGCCCATTCGGAAAACTCGAGGAAGCAGGGAAATGGGAATCTTCATTTCCATGTTTTACCTGGCCGCGATCGGCCTGGGGATCGACATCAAGCAGTTCTTGGAGGCAGCTCCTCTGATCACCTTCATGTGTGCCATCGTGAGCATAGGCTGCTTGATTCTGCATCTGACGTTATGCAGGCTCTTCAAGATCCCCTATGAATACGTGATCGCTTCTATAACGGCATCCATCGCCGATGGAACTACATCCGCTCTCGTCTGCGCCTCCGCAAACTGGACAGGCATCATCGGAACAGCAATCGTTCTAGGCGCTATCGGCAACGCTTTAGGGAATTACATGGGGATCGGGGTCGCCTTTTTCGTCAAGTCCTTCTGCGGGCTGTAGACCCAGCAAAAGGTATCCCGGGAGTCAGGATGGTTGCATAAACATAAAAAGGGGAGTGAGGCTTCATGCCTGAGAAGAACAGGGTGTTTGTCCTGTACAAATACGGCATTCCTTGGGCCGAAATAGAGCTTGAAAACAGGGAGCTCCTCAGTCGCAGAAGGGATATTCATACGGGCAGATGGTCTGAGCCATGTCCTTTCAGAGAGGATGACGCTGTTTTTTCAGAGTTTCCCATCCGCAAACTGGCAAGGCACTTAGGCGACCTCGAAGCCTTCCCCTGGGAGGGAAGAGCTGAAGCCAAACTCGGCTACGGAGCCCTTTTTCACAGGTATTGTGAGATATGCGACGGCAAAGACAGCTCGACCATCTGGGTCGAGAGAAGAGCGAAAAACCCCGTCGATATCGTCCTGTTTTCAGGAAAGCTCATCGGCTTTGTGACGATGAGGCGTGATGGTTGTTTAATGTTAATTGAAAAAGGGAGAGAGCGTCTCACACCCTTAAAAGCCTATCGAGATGAGGCGCTCTCTCCCGCCAATCATGACGTCAAATGCGCAGGAACATTACAGGTTCCCATGAGAGATGGCGTGAAACTCGCCTCCGAGCTCTACCTCCCTTCGGGGCTGAGACAGGGAGAAAGGGTCCCCACCATCTTGCTCAGGACGCCATATGGGCGTATAGCCTCCGCAGAGCCGGAGCTCCGTTTTGTATTCCGTGGTTACGCCTTGGTCGCTCAAGACTGCCGTGGCCGTGGTGATTCAGAGGGCGAATGGGTTCCCAACATTCACGAATGTGAGGACGGTAGCGATACTTTGGATTGGATCGCAGAACAAGAGTGGTCAGATGGTCAAGTGGGAATGATCGGAGGATCCTACGGCGGCTACGTTCAGTGGGCCGCAGCTGCCTCTGGGAATCCTCATCTTAAAGCCATCGTCAGCCTGGTGACCTCCGGCAGCCCTTTCATAGACAACCCCCGAAAAGGCGGAGCCCTGATGTCCGGGATACTCGCATGGTGTATGCTGGTATCAGAGAAAATATCAAACCCTGAGGCCATGATGCGGACGGACTGGGAAGAGGTCATCACCCATCGTCCCGTCAAGGAAATTCCCGAAAAAGTATTGGGAAGGTCCATTCCCTTCTGGGATGAATGGCTACGACACAGCGATAACGATGCGTTCTGGCAAAAGGCGGACTGGACCCTGCATAACCATAGAATCGATGTCCCCTCCCTGATCGTCTCGGGCTGGTTTGACGATGATGGACAAGGCAGCAGTCAGGCCTGGGACATGATGAAAAAGCAGGGGGGGAGCGTTTGCCGAATGATCCTGGGGCCCTGGTATCATAAAGCAAACACGACGAGGGATATCCATAACGTGCCCTTTGGAGATAACGCCATACTCTACGATATGGACATCATCTATCTTCGCTGGTTTGATCACTACCTGAAAGAAATCTGGAACGGGATCGACCGTGAAGCTGCCGTCAGATATTATCTCGTAGGAGATAACGTCTGGAAAGAGGCGGATACCTGGCCTCCTGAGAGAACCAGGCTGGTTCCTCTCTACTTCAGGGAGAAGGGGAGCTTAAGCTTTGATGTCCCCGGAAAGGGCGAGAAACCCGACAGATATACCTTTGACCCAAACGACCCCGCCCCTCATGTCATCGATATATCGGAGAATGAGCTCAATGTGCCGGAGAACTACAGCGAGGTGGAAAAACGCTCTGACATCCTGCTCTATACCACGGAAACTCTTGAGGAGGATATCGCTATTGCAGGGGATCTTTATGCCACACTCCATGCTGCCTCCAGCGGAAAAGATACGGACTGGATCGTCCGTGTTACGGATGTGGACACTCAAGGGAACTCCATCCGTATCGCAGGCGGTATTTTAAGAGCCCGGTACAGAAACGGCTTCGATAAAGCCGAGTTCATCTCTCCGGGGAAAGCAGAAAAATACATGTTGAGGCTTACGAGAGTCGGACATGTATTCAAGAGAGGGCACAAGATCCGTGTTCAGGTTACCTCCGGTGCAAAGAACCTCGCCTTTCCCAACTGTAATACTGGCGAGGATCCGGCTTTCGCCGTCAAATTCGTCACTGCGGAACAAACTATCTACCACCAAAAAGGCTGTGAGAGTTTCATCGAACTCCCCATTCTCGAATAAAAACCAACTCATAGAGACCTCTCGAATTCGAGAGGTCTCTATGAGTTCTTGTGTACCCAGCACAGACGACAATAAATGCCCTCCCCCACCGAAACTATAAGCAGACATATGGAGAACAAAAAGTAAGCTCTCTAAAACATTGACACAGAGGACCTCCGATGATATTTTATTGATCGATCAGTAAGCAATATCGGAAGCTCTGTACCCTATCGTGTCATATCGCAAAAAAGCCCCAAGACTCTGTGATAGGACATATAATAAACGTGTTTTGTTCCTCGGAGAGAGGATCGTGATCGCCCCATAAAAGCCCCGATACTCGAAGGAGACCATACATGAAAAAACTCATTGAGACAGCCCTGCACCGCCCGGTCACAGTGATCATCGCCACGCTGGCCCTGATCATATTCGGAATCACGGCGTTCTCATCTATGGGCGTGGAACGGATGCCCAACGTGGAGTTCCCCTTCGTCATGGTCAGCACAACTATGGAGGGGGCCAGCCCAGCCATTGTGGATAACGACGTGACGGACGTTCTGGAGGAGCAGATCAACACCATCGACGGCATCAAGAATATCTTCTCAAGCAGCTACGAGGGCAAATCCTTCATCGCTGTGGAGTTCCTGCTGGACAAAAACGTAGATGCCGCAGCAGCGGACGTTAGAGCCAAGGTGAGCCTGGTGAAGGGAAGACTCCCCGAGGAGGCCGACGATCCTGTCGTGGACAAGTTCAGCTTCTCCGACATGGCCATCGTCACCATCGCCGTCAAAAGCACAGCTGACGAACGAACCACGTCGATGTTCGTGGATAAGATCGCCAAACAGCGACTGCAGACCGTCAAAGGCGTTGGGAACGCCCAGACGGTGGGGCTCAGACAAAGGGAGATCCGAGTGTGGCTTGAGCCTGTAGCCCTCCAGGCCCGAGGGCTCACCGCATCTGACGTAAAACGGGCTCTGTTTGAAAAACACGTGGAGCTCCCCGCAGGACGGATCGAGTCGGAGAATCAGGAGTACGGGATTCGGTTAGCTGGTGAATACGAATCCATAGAAGCCCTGAAGGAGATGACCGTGGCACGCCGAGATGGAGCCCTCGTTCGCCTGAAGGACATCGCCCGAGTAGAGGACGGTTTTTCCGATCAGAGAAGCATCGCAACCTACAATGGGACCGCGACAATCCTGATTGAGATACGGAAACAGCGGGGGACCAACGAGGTGGCTCTGGCGAAGGGCGTTCGAACCATGGTGGACAAACTGAACGCAGCGGTCCCTAAGGGGATCTCTCTGGAGGTCGTTTACGATTCCTCCGTGTTCGTCAAACGCTCTATGAACGGGGTTCGTGGAGATATTTTCATGGGAATTCTTTTAACGTCCCTCATCATGTTTCTGTTTCTCCGAACGTTTCGAGCGACCCTTGTAGCCATCATCACCATACCGGTGTGTCTCATAGGAACCTTCATCATTCTGAACGCTCTGAATATCACGATAAACAACCTGACCATGCTGGGGCTATCCCTGGCGGTAGGGATGGTGGTTGACAGCACTACCGTAGTCATGGAGAACGTCCACCGTCACAGGGAGATGGGAAAGACAGCGTCTCGCTCATCCGGTGACGGGGCCTCCGAGGTGGCCTTCTCGGTCCTGGCCGGAGCGGCCACGACCATGGCCGTCTTTCTTCCCGTGGCCTTTATGAGCGGTATCATCGGCAGATTCTTCTACGACTTCGGCATCACCGTTGCCGTTACCATCCTCATTTCGTTGTGTCTCTCTCTGACCCTGACCCCATTTCTCTGCTCTCGCCTTCTGGGACGACAGGCGAAGGAAAGCCGATTTTCCCGAGCTATGGAGGCCCCCTTCAAGCTTCTGGAGCGAAGCTATTCGGCTCTGTTGGGCGGAGCTGTCCGTCATCGATTTATCACCATCCTGATCGCCGGAGCCGTCTTCGTGATCGGTCTCTGGATGGCTTCTCAGCTGGGGACATCGTTCTTCCCCACAGAGGACAGAGGGACCTTCGCCGTTGATTTCGAGCTGCCAGCCGACGCCTCACTTTATCAGACCGAGGAACTTCTTCAGGAGATGGGAGCTCTCATCCGAACCGACCCACGGGTCTCCTACACCTATGGCACTGTCGGAGGCGGAAAGGGCGGAGAGGTCTACAAGGGGCACCTCAACGTGGAACTGATTCCCAGGAAGGAACGTCCTCTTTTTCAGGAGATAATGCAGGAGTACCGGGACAAACTCTCGATATATAAGGACGTAATCGTCACCCTTGGCAACACATGGGGCAAATCGGATATCTCCCTGGTCCTCCAGGGGTCCACATCGCAACAACTGGCAACAATTGGAGAAGCTATGAAGGCCGATCTTGAGGCTCAAGGCAACGGCCTCGTGGACATCACCACGGACCTGCGAATGAACAAGCCCCGGATCAACCTGGAGATCAACCGTAACCTGGCCGACGATCTGGGTATCAGCACCCGTGAGTTGGCAACGGAGATCAAATCGTATTTCGGCGGAGTCAACGCCGGAAGCTTCAAAGAGGGCGGATATCGATACGACATCCGGCTTCGGGCAGATCAGGCCGACCGGGACACCCCCGAGAAGGTTTCGGACATCTCCGTCCGTGGCGGCGATGGAAAGCTGATCCGACTTCCAGGGCTGATCACCCCTCAGATAGACCTGGCACCCAACGTGATAAAACGATACAATCGCCAGCGCTCCCTGACTATCGGAGCCAACACGTTGGGTATCGCACCAGGGGACGGGATCCATCGGATGGAGAATATTTTCAAAAAGCACGCTCCAGCTGACGGATCGGTCACGGTCTCCCCTGCAGGGGACTCGGAGATGATGCGGGAGAGTTTCGCATCCCTCTCGGAAGCGCTGATCTTTGCCATCCTCCTTGTCTACATGGTCATGGCTATCCAGTTTGAGTCGTTCCTTCACCCTTTGATTATCATGTTCTCCCTGCCCCTCATGACTGCCGGGGCTTTCGGACTGCATCTCCTTGCTGGGCTTCGGTTCAGCGTCATGAGCTTTATGGGTATCATTCTCCTGGTTGGAATCGTGGTGAATAACGCTATCCTTCTGGTGGATTTTATCAACCAACGGCGAGACCAAGGGTTGGACAAAATTTCTGCTGTCCTGGAGGCCGGCCCGCTCCGACTTCGGCCGATTCTTATGACGACCTGCTCCACGATGATCGGCATGCTGCCCATCGCCCTGGGCTTCAGCGAGGGGGGCGAGATCCGTCAGCCCATGTCGGTGGCCGTTATCGGAGGTCTGTTCACGTCTACCCTTCTCACCCTGGTCGTGATCCCCGTGGTCTATCTGATTCTGGACGACCTGGCTGACAAGGTGAAGAAGCTCTTCTCCCGAGTCACCATCATCAGACGAGGTCGTCGGATAACGACAGCAAAGAAGAAAACCGCCCGAATCGAGGCGGCATCATAGGAAAGGAGGGCTCTCTCACCATGACCTGTATCCGTTTCGCCAAGACGTCCATCGTAGCGATGGCCTTTTTAGGGGCAACGGCAGCCCTGGCAGCTCCTATCTCCCTGAAGGACGCCGTTCAAATCGCCGTTCAGCAGGATATTGACGTCCTCAAGAGCCTGGAGGATCGGCACAAGAGCGACGCCGGAGCCATGATTGCCCGTTCGGCCCTGTTTCCCTCTCTCAACCTGAGAGCCCACTACACGGTTCGGGACGAGCGCCATGCCCTGGCGGGCGACGGAACGGCCGGAGGTATCTCGCTGGTGGCGGTCCAGCCTCTGTACACCGGCGGTCGGGCGACAGCTCTTCTCCGTCAGTCCGAGGCGTACGACCGATCCACTCAGGCGGCAGTGACGAACTCCAGGGAGCAGGTCGCGCTCGTCGTCGTGAGTCAATTCTCCCGGGTTCTTCAACTCAGGGAGAACGTGGCGGCCGGGCTGGACTCAGTCACCTTTGCAAAGAGCCATTTAAAAGAAACCATCAAAAAAGAGGCTCTGGGCGTAGCCAACCACTTTGAGGTCACCCGAGCCAGACAACAGCTCAGCGTCTACGAAACTCAACTCATCACCGCAAAAAACGATCTGGAGGCGGCGGCTATCGCCCTCAGAACAACTCTGCGTCTTCCTCCCAACGAGCCCACGGAGATCCAGGGCGACCTGGAGTTTCGTCCGTATACAGGAGACAAGGACGGCTCTTTGGAGAGGGCTCTGACTTCTCGGGGAGACCTGACCTCGGCGACTGCGAGGGTGGAGATGCAAAAAGAACAGATCCAGATAGTAGCTTCGGGGCTTCGTCCGCAGGTGAATCTCAAAGGCGTCTATTCCTGGGATGACCCTAAGGATGGAGACGGCAGTGCCGACGATGATTGGCAAGTGATCCTGAACGCCGAGGTACCCATCTTCGACCGCAACATCACCAAAGGAGAGGTCCAGGCCGAGCAGGCGACACTCCGCCAGCAAGAACTGGAGCTTGCCCGCCTCGTTGAACGCATTAAAAGCGATGTCTCCCAGGCCTGGCTCGATCTGGAAACGGCCAGACAGACAGTGGAGGCTACGTCAACCGATCTGGGGCTTTCCTCGGAGGCCCTTCGCCTGGCCCAGGTGGGCTACCGGGAAGGAGTAAGTCCTCAGATAGACGTTCTGGACGCTCAGGCATCCTACGCCCGATCCCGTAAGGACCGTGCTGCCGCTGTACGCTCCTATATGGTTCAGGTTGCTACCATCCAACGCATGGAGGGCCACCTGGTGGCCCATATCCTGAACGACGAGGGGGGATCTTTATGAATCGTTTCCGACCGATACTGCTGGCTCTCCTGATGTTTCTGACGTCCTCCGCATGGGGACAAAACGCCCGGGTGGAGGTGATAACAGTCTCCATCGACCCGGTCGTCTATCGGGGATTCTCCGAAAACAGCACCCTGGAAGCGGTGGATGAGGTGACACTCAACTCGGTAGTCACCGCTCGATTGACGGCCATGTTGGTGAAGCAGGGTGACCAGGTCACCCTAGGCACTCCCGTGGCTGAGCTGGACCACCGACAGGTGGACGCCAGAATCGCCCAAGCTCAGGCCCAAATCGCTGTGGCTCAGGCCCAACTAGCTCAGACCACGGCTCAGCTGGACAATGCCAAGCTGGAACGAGACCGATACCGACGACTCGTGCAGGAGGGCTTCTCCACCCAACAGCAGCTCGACGCCAAAGAGACGGCCTACCGAACAGCCGCTGCCGCAGTCGAACTGAATCGAGCTCAGGTGCGCCAAAGCAGGGCCAACCTTCAGGCCCTCCAGGTGGACCTCTCAGAGTACACCATCAAAGCGTCCATCCCCGGGACGGTGGTCAACGACTACTCCCGGACCCCGGGTGAGATGATCACCGCTCAAACCCCTCTGGTCCAGATCGCCGATACCACCAGGCTCAAAGCGGTGATCCAGGCTCCAGAAAGTCAGACGAGCACCATCGCCATGGGGATGGCAGCTTTCGTCATCGTGGGAGACCGAAAACTGACCGGTCACGTGTATCGGATCCGCCCGTTCGTGGATCCGGCTACCAGGACCACCCAGGTGGAGGTGACCGTGGACGACCCAGACCCCCTCAAACCAGGGATGTTCGCCCGGGTGTTCATCGTCCAGGAAGCCCTTGAGAACGCCGTGATGATCCCAACCGCCTCGGTTCGCCGGGAGGAGGGCGCTGACTTCGTCATGGTGGCCCGTGACGGCAAGGCGAACAGGCGTTCCGTTCAACTTGGCGCCACAGTGGGCGACCGTGTCCAGATTCTGGAGGGGTTGGCCCCTGGCGAGACCCTCATCGTTTCGGGTGGCCGTACCCTGACCGACGGAGAGGCCGTAGACATTAAAGAGGAAACAGTATGACCGCCCCTCTTGAGGAGACCTCACTACGCCAGTCTCAGAGGACCGTCAGACGACGAGAGTGGGCTTTTTTGCTTAGGGAGCTCCGATACTGGCAGGAAAATCGGTTGATGGACGATACCCAGGCTCAGGCTATTCAGCAGCTATACCGACCGAAACCCTTTCGGCTTTTTCACATCTTGACGGGATTGGGAGGATGCCTGATCGGTTTGGGAATCCTGAGCGCCATCGCAGCCAACTGGTTTGAGACACCCCGGTGGGTACGGCTTCTCATGGTTCTGGGAACCTACACCGGGAGCGTCTTAGCTGCATGGCGCTTTGAGGAGTCCCGTCCCATCCTGTCTCGGCTGTGTCTGCTTCTGGGAAGCTTCATCTACGGTGGCGGCATTTTCCTCGTGGGACAGATGTATCATCACGGAGGCCATTGGACCTCGGCCATGGCCTGGTGGATCGTCGGGCTTCTGCCGACGATCGCCCTGCTCAGGGATCAATGGCAGATGCTTCTCGTTCAGGTTCTGACGTTGGTGTTCATCAGTGGGGCCTTCTTCGATTCCCCGTCGTTCCCACAGTCTCCAGGGCTGATGGCTTTTCTCCTTCCTCCCTGGCCGTGGCTCTTTCTGGGTGCCACGTGGTGGCTCGGGCGAACCTACTGGCGAGAGACCCCCAGTGTACATTCCCTCACGGCCATCACTGCCGTTATCACCCTGGGGATACGCTTTTTTCAGGCTACGGAGGACCCTGCGATAACCTTGCTCCTCCTGGGTGCCATAGGCCTGATCACGGCCCTGTATCGGCCTCAGAAGGCCCTCCATCTTCATGGGGGAATTCTCCTCTTCGGCCTCTGTGGACTTGCCCTGAGCGTCCCGGATGTCTGGAGCACCCCCTTCTTCCTGGATGCCGACACGATGTACAGGATTCGAGATGGTCTGGCCCTGGTATCAGGTATAGGTACCGCCGTGGTCGGTCTGGGCTTCCTCATCCGGGGACACAGGATCGGCACCACTATTTTTGCCGTCATGGTGCTTCGATACTATTTCGGCAGCGTGTATAGTTTTCTCTCAAAAGCCGCCTTCTTTACCACCGGGGGAATCATCCTGGTGCTCATGGGATGGTTTCTGGAACGGCTCCGCCGACGGGCCCTCGAAAAGGACAGGGAGGAGGGCCTATCATGACCCGACGAGTCCGATATCTGCTGACCATAGTCCTGCCTTTTGCTATTCTCCTGGTGGCTCCGACCATCCCCGGGATGGTACTTCTGTTGGGGCAGGAAATCAGGATGAGGACAGAACCGGTCGATCCTCGGGATCCTTTTCGGGGCGAGTATCTCACGCTCCGGTTCGCTGCCGAGACCCTGCCTCTCTCCCTCCTGAAGGACAAGAGCCTTTCCGGGAGTGCCACCGACCAGGAAAGAAAGGACCTGCTCATGAATCGTGACAAGTGGTTCGTGTCCCTTCAGGAAACGGATGGTTTTTGGGGACCTGTAGCATTGGAGAGCGAACCTCCAGAAAAAGGTGTCTATCTTCGGGTGCATCGGGTAGGCTACAATCAGTTAAAAAACGTTGTATTTCTCTCCTACGGCCCGGCTATGGAGCGATTTTATCTGAAGGAGAGGACCGGCCGAGCCCTGGAAAAGGCGGCCCGTCAGGGCAAGCTGGAGGCGATCGTCAAGGTTTGGAGAGGACGGCCTGTCCTGGTCTCCCTGGACCTGATCCCGTGAAAACAAGGAGAGCACCCGGTTCTTTCGGGTGCTCTCCTGTGCTATGCTCGCTTCCTCAACGCCTCCATCAGGGCATCTCGCAGCTCATCCCAGGATGGAATTCCCCGAAAACATCGCCGGCCATCGATAACCCACGTGGGCTCACCACCTCGAACGGAAAACCGCATCACGTCCCAGAACCACAGAGGACATCGAGGATCGTATACGTCAATCCGAACCCGGGAATCGAAAGTTTCCCGAACCTCACGCAAAAGCGTCCCGGCGAGCATCCTGCCCCGGGCAGCCGAGAAGGAATCAAGTTCCTCCGGGCCAAAGGGAACGGCGCATCACCCCATGCCGCTCACGGGACGCTCCAAAAAGAGTTTGAGACGAACCGACGAGACTTTCACAGAACGCTACCCCTGGAGGTCATCATCCACAGGCACCAACCCTTCGGCTTCTTTAGGGGCGTCTTTTTCCACCTTAAAAACCCGAACAAAGCCCACCAGGTCCTCAGCTTGGGTTGACATAGTCTGAGCCTCACTCGCAACACCTCCCGCTGCCCGAACAGTATCGTCAGTGGCCCCCCGAACGGTATCCATGTTCAGCGAAACGTCGATGACACTCTCCAAAGCCATGGAGACATCCTCTTGTTCCACAAGGACGCGCTCCTGATAAAAAGATTCTAGCTTTTCATAAACAGATATCGCCTGATCAGCCTTGAGTATCGCCTTGGCAAACAAACTTCTCAACCGTGAGCGAGGGGACAAGCCAGCACGAAGAAGCTTCTCCTTCTCGTCGAGCAGCTTCTTGATGCCTGCGCCTCCCTTCAGGAGTCTAAGATGCTGACGGTTAATCTGAACAAAAAGATCGGAGACCGTCGGATTCTCGGCCTGAAAGTTCTTTAAAAGTTGACCTGCATCGCTTTGAGAAGCGATCGGTGATACCACTGAACTTGAAGCAGGTTACGATGGCCTCGCTGAGCTTGACGCCCCAGCTCGTCCAGGCTCCGACAGGGTTCCAGCAACTCGTTCACCGAGGCCTTCCAGGTCGTCCACGTTTCAAGAAAGTTCTGCCATACCTCGTCTAAGCCGATGACCGAGGAATCAGCGAGAAATCAGCTATCTCCTGATCCACCCGAGAAAACTTTGCCTGAATGTATGACCTCAAGCTAACTAACTATCATTTTATCTTGGCGTTCACAGCTTTCAACAGCGAATCGAAGGCCTCCTGGAAGGCCGCGACACCCGCTGACCTCAAGCGATTTCCTATGTCATCCAGATTGATGCCCAGATCGGCCAGCGACTTTCGGCGCGTCACAGCCCCATCCAGGTCATGTTCGATTCGATTCGCAACCCTTCCATGCTCCAGAAAAGCCTTCAAAGTTCCTGGGGGAACGGTGTTTACCGTCTCAGGACCTATAAGTTCCTCCACGTACAGAGTATCCCGGTAGGCGGGATTTTTGGTTCCGGTACTGGCCCAGAGCATCCGCTGAGGGCTCGCTCCTGCTGCAGACAGTTTATCCCACTCAGGACCTGAGAAGATCTCCCGCCAGCAGCGATAGCTCAGTCGAGCGTTGTCCACACCAGCAGTTCCCAAAAGATCGGGGACTCGGCCCTCCACGAGAGGATCCACCGCACCATCCAGACGACTCACAAACAAAGACGCTACGGATCGCACACCGTTCAGGCTGTGACCATCTTTGATCCGCCGCTCCAGCCCCCGTATATAGGCCCGATTCACCGCTTCGCTATGGGCAAGGGAGAAGATTAATGTTGCGTTGACGCAGATACCTTCGGCCGTGGCATCTTCTATGGCGGTTATCCCAACCTCTGTAGCGGGTATCTTGATCATACAATTGGGGCGGTCCAAAAGCGTCCACAAACGTCGAGCTTCCCGCAGAGTTTCCTGACCATCATCAGCTAACCGAGGGTCGAGCTCTAAACTCACGAATCCGTCGTCTCCCCCTGAACAATCATACAGTTCTCGAAATTCATCGGCAGCTGCTCGGATGTCCTCCAAGACGAGGCGTTCGTAGATATCCAGGTCCGAGACACCGTCTCGTGCCAGTTCGGCAATGGGAGTATCGTACTCCCCTTCCGATGATATGGCTTTGTTGAAGATCGCCGGGTTGGAAGTGACGCCTCTGATTCCCTGTTGAATTAACCTCCTCAAACCTCCCGAGCTCAAAAGTCCTCGGCTGATATAATCGTTCCATACGCTCTGGCCCAGCTTGGCCGCTTCATGTACAGTTGTCATACGTTTTCTCCCTCACATAGATACTCTACCAGGACATTGCATAAAAAACGGAAGCCCCTCAAAGAAAAGGGGCTTCCCACAAAGACAAGCAATTACTCCTGATGAAAAAGCGCACACTCCTAATGCTGTCGTTCACTCTTTGAAGACTTCTGGTACGCTGAATACCTGCAAACATCCCACATGCGTTCTTAATACTATCACGGGTCATGAACAGAAGGAACTCCTTTCCAGCCCATCTGCATCGCCATCCCATCCCGACAGATTTGACTCGGCAAAGGGCATGTAATTTGACTCTCAAGTACATAATTTTTGACGACATGTAGTCTAAAAAAACAACGCTCAAATGTCAATCGCACTAGATCATCACAAGCGATGTTTCAGAAAGCACTTTGACGAACAAAACGCTTCTAAACTCCGAATGGGGATTCGTACACGTTCTTCCCGCAGACGACGAACGTTTCGTCAATAATTGCTCTTGACGTCCTGCCCGTTCTCCAGCATATCCTTCAAAAAAGGCGGCAAGGCAAAAGACGCCCGGTGAATCTCCGACGTGTAGTACTTTAGCCCCTCGGGGGCCTCTCGCAAAGGCGTTCTGGGATCGTGGTACTTGGACGCTGCGGCGTAAACCCACATTCCCGAGGGATAGGTAGGCATGAAGCCCAGGTATGGATAGACCGCAGGGAAGACCTCTTTCATAGCTCGATATGCCGGGATCATGATAGCAGCATCCGTAAAGGGCGATTCGATGTGAGCCACCATGAACCCCTCATCGCTGAGGGCATCGAAGACATCCCTGTAGAAAGGCGACTTAAAAAGCCCTGCGGCCATGTCCACCGGGTCCGTAGCGTCTACGATGATCACGTCGAATTCCCTTTGATGTTCTTTCATGTACACAAGGGCGTCCATGGGGCGAAGTTCCGCCTTAGGATCGTCCATCGCACAGCTCAAAGTGGGAAAGAATTCTCGGGACGCCGCCATGACCTCCTCGTCGATATCCACCAGGACGGCTTTCTCCACTGATGAATGGCGCACTGCCTCCCTCAGGGAACCGCCATCACCGCCACCGACGATGAGCACTCGCTTGGGATCGGGATGGGCACACAGAGCCACATGGGCCATCATCTCGTGATAACAAAACTCATCCTTCTCGGTCACCTGAATAGCCCCGTCGAGAACCAACATACGACCATACTCGGCAGTCTCAAGTGCCAGCAGGGACTGATAGGGGGTCTCCTTTCGAGTCAGTTCACGAGTAATCCTTAAAGACAGCCTCAGGTGTTTAGTAGATTCCTCGGTAAACCAAGTCTCATTATGTCGCTTCTCTCTGGACGTCATAGCCGTTCCCCTTTCGCAAAAGACAAGACGTGGCCAGCGACCACTGTACAATCAAGCAGTACAACACGCACAGGACAAAAACTGAAGTAAACGAGAGTCAGCGCCTCTCTCGGAACATCGCAACCTGATCCTCGTAATATTGACGGATCTTGGCACGATAGGCCGGAACCGATTTTCCCCGATACCTATCCAACGCCCGATCCACATCGCCGAAGGAACGTCTCATTGCATCCCGGAGAATGTGGCAACCGACCATGATGTTGGGCTTTGAGTGAAGCAGCTTGGCCGGTGAGCTGATCGACGGATAGACCTTGCGAATCCATTTTCTGTTCGCTTTCCAGTTGACCTGCATAAGACCATAAGCCCGACGGCTTTTTGCCTTGACCCGAACGGTGGATTCCTTCACGATGATGGACGAAACGAGGAAGGGGTCCAGGTCGTATCGCCGGCCGATTCGGTCCACGAGCTTTGCGTATTTTCGAGCCGACTTGGCACTCAGCTTGGGATTTTTCGTCTGAAAATATCGCGAGATGACGGCCATCCGAGCCTTGGCGTATTTCTTCGACCGATGACGGACCATGTAGGTCCAAGCCTTGCTGTGGACGAAGCGCCTCGACGAAGCTAGGCTCGGCCCCGGTATCGACGTATCCCAGACACACAAAAAAGACAGACACAGCAGAAGACGGCACAGAGATCGCCCGAGAACACCCCGAAAAAAACTCACAATCACCGTTCCTCCCTCTTTTTCTGGTAAGGACTAGGGACGTTCCTCCGCAAGTTCCATCAGTCGCTTCAGGGGAATGGCAACCTCCAAAACGTACGAGCCGTCTTTGCAGTACTCGGTAACGGAGGTTTCCCGAAAAAACCCCCTAGGAATCGCCTCATTTCCAGGAGAAGAACACCCTGTGAGCTCGCAGAATAGGCCGCTCACCCTTTCCCAGAGGGAGATTCGAGCCGCCCGCTTAGCTCGAAGATGGTCGGCCGGGAGTGTGGAGTTGGGAACAGGACAACTTCCAGAGACGAGAGCGACCTCCTCTGCCCAGTCCACCACTCCCTGTTCGAATTTTTGGCGCCCAACCACGTCACCGTGACGAAGATGGAGAGCTTCAGCTGAGAGCCCCCCAGCCCAGACGACGCTCCCCATAAGGCTCACGATACAGAGAGCCGTTCCCATGATTTTCATGGCTTCAGCCTTGCGCCAACTGTGGCAGCAGAGAGGTCGAGTACCTCGAAGCCTTGGCCGTCCAGAAAGACAGCCACATCCTCGGCACTTCCCTCCGTTGAGACATCCAGCTCAAGACGACCGTTTCGAAACGATCGGCGATAGACACCGACGACACCCTGAGCTCCCTGGAGGCCCTGCTCCAACGCTCTCATGCTTCCAAAGTCCAGCCCATCCACCGTCACCCGAACCGATCTCCCAGGGACACCAGACCCACCGCCAGTCAGCGCATACGCCACCTCGTTGACTAAGGAGACCGACGCGTGAGATGCTGCCTTTTTAAGCCCTTTGACCGCACCATCCTGCTCGCTCATTCCCTTGGTCTTGATTTCGGGAACCTCGATCCCCAGACTTTGACCAGTCTGTGCGATAACAGCCTTCAGGCTCATAAGTGTTCGAACCCCGTAGATGGTCTGACCAGAAACCTTCTGTCTCGCAAAGGCGGAGGAGAGTCCCTTACCGTACAGGATCACGTCGGCATTCACCTCTCGAGCCAGATCGGTCAGGGCCGCCTCATCTCCAGAAAGCCTGGCAGCCTCCATTTTTTTTGCCGCCAAGGCGTCCAACTGCCCTTTGTCCATCATGAGGAAGCCAGCTTTGTGGAATGCGGCCTCGACCATACCCTCGGCCGACGACAGGAAAGGACGTTTTTTCCCGATCATCTCGTCAACGACAACCACGACGCGAGGGTTTCCCAGAGCATCGATCACGGCCGGACCGAGCACCCCGTCCAACGCTTCCTGCTCAACGCGACAGCGACCACTCAGACGCAGGATGCCCTCGCTCTCCGATTCCTTGATAATCTCCAGATCTTGCACCAAACCCCGGGCCTTGGAAAAGACCTTGTCCCGAACGACCTGAAAATCCTTCATCTCCGTGATGCCCTCAACACGAGCTCCGATAGCTTGCTCAATCGCATTCCGATAGAGTTGTTTTTTCGCCATCTCTCGCGCAGAGGGAATGTTGCCATCGATAATAGCAGCCTCCCCCTCGACCATAACGACCTCACCCCACACGGGATACACTCCACCAAGGCACAGCAGAGCAATCGACAGAAAGAGGAAAACGGCTTTCATGTCCTTCTTTTTCAACAACGTACATACCCCCTGTCGTAGTTTGAACGTTCAAAATAAAACTTTCCGCTTATAGCTTATATACTACGGTCTCCCATCTTCCCCGTCAACGAGAAGCCTCCCCAGCGGCTGGAGCACGACCACATCCGATCGCATCGTTTCTTTCACCAGCCCCTGTTCGTGAGGTTCTTCCCTTGGTTTATTGCAGAGCCTATCGCTAGTTTATCAAATGCCGTGAACCACTGCCTATTCAGGCCATAAACTGTATTTTTCTCTATCAGCTCTCCCAGAGATGTCAAGTGCGTCTCTCACCCCATAGACGGCAGTGAGGCATCTTGTCTGTCTTTGATCCCAACGTACCCTCTGGACTATTTTTCTGGGACACTATACCTAGCACACATTATTCAGAAAAAGTTTTTGACATTGAGGTCAAAAAAGACGGGATTTTATGCTATCATTTTCTTTACAGGTTACGCTCGCAAAAAGGGGCACAAATCTTTGGCGTTTATCTGCCGGACAGCAAAAGGAGATGGGATAATGTACGAAGACGATAAGACCATGAAAAACCAGGCAGCGGAGAACGACGAGATGAACATCGAGAACGAGAGCGTCATTGAGGACGAGTTTGACGAGGACTTTGACGACGATTGCTGTTGTTCCGATTACGAGTCCGGCGGAGGTGAGAGCAAGCTCAAGAAATATGGCCTTTTGATCTTCGTCGTCGTTGTTTTCCTCGGGTTGTTCTCCGGAATCATGCTTCGCCTCGACCGGTTGGAGAACCAGATGGCCGATGCTCGAAAGGACGCTGTCGCCACGGAAACCTCCGTTATGGAGGCCACCAAGGCTATCGACGCTCAGATCGCCGAGATCAAGTCCTCCTTTCAAGCCATGGGAGAGCGCCTTGACATCATAGCAAAGGCCAACACCGGTGCTGTAGAAGCCGTCGAAGAGATGAAAAAGCTCTACGCTGACACGGACAAGGTCCTGAGAGAAACTTTGGTGGCTCGCGATCAGCTAATTCGGGAGATCATCAATAATCTTCGGCTTCCCTAAAAACGCATGTCTTTCTTCGCCTCCGATTTTTCCTGCAGGGAGTCGGTTAGACTGAAGAGTTTGCAAAAAAGAGACGGCGCAGAGCCTTAAGAAGGCTTTGCGCCGTCTCTTTTTTACGATATGCCTACGTTGCTTACCTGTTCTCGAAGGCTTTCTAAAACGATCCGATTCAAAAGGTCAGAAAAGGCGATCCCCTCCGCTTGCGCTGCCTTGGGCACCAAGCTGCAATCGGTCATCCCAGGAGCGGTGTTAACCTCCAGGATCCATGGCCTGCTCTCTTCATCCAATCGCATATCCACCCGGGAGTACACCCCGCACCCCGCGGCCCTGTGAGCCTCCTCGGCACTTCTGGCCACCCATTGGGCCACCGGAGTCGCCAGCTCGGCCGGAGCGCGGTATCGGCTCTTTCCGTCGTACTTGGCGCTATAGTCGTACAGCCCACCTGGGGGAAGAATTTCCACGGCGGGCAAGGCCCGAGGAATCCCTGACTCCTCCAAAATAGCTACTGATATCTCTCGACCGGGAATATAGCTCTCAACCAGAGCGCACGGTTCGTGACGCCACGCAAGGTTCAGCGCCAAGGCAAGCTCATCCCGACGAGATACTACTGTAACTCCAACCGAACTTCCCCCGCAACAGGGTTTGACAATCACGGAGCCCCAGCGCTCCACCTGATCCCCCACGTCATCGATCTCATCACCGGCTCGAAGCCGAAGCCCCCAAGGGACCTCTAGCCCCGCAGCGGCAAAAATCTTTTTGGAGAGCCATTTATCCATCGCCACAGCACATCCCGCCGGCCTTGACCCCGTGTAGGGGACACCGGACATATCCAGGACCGATTGAAGACGGCCATCCTCCCCCCATTCTCCATGGAGAGCGACAAAGTACAGATCCGGCTTGGGCTCTGACAAGACCCCAAAGATGTCCGAACTCGTCTCAAGATCCCGAACCGAGACGTGATGTCCGGCCTCAGTCAGTCCTCGTCCAACCGAAGCTCCACTGGCCAGGGAGACCTCCCGCTCAGGAGAATCGCCCCCGCACAGGACATGAATGCGAAGGCTCATCGAGCCCCCCGAATCTGACCACTCCCCAGAATACGGTATTTGACCGTCGTCAGTTGTTCGATGCCCATAGGACCTCGAGCGTGAAGTTTTTGAGTGCTGATACCCATCTCGGCCCCAAAGCCGAAGACCCCGCCATCGGTGAAGCGAGTCGATGCGTTGACGTATACCGCTGCAGCGTCCACCATATCGAGAAACCGTTGGGCCATGAAGTAATCTGAGGTAACGATGGCCTCACTGTGTCCCGAACCGTGACGATGGATGTGCTCCACAGCCTCATCCAGGGAGTCCACCATCTTGACGGACAGGGTCAAAGCCAGGTATTCGGTATCCCAGTCCGCATCGGTAGCAGGAGCCATGGGGGCCAAAGAACGCATCCGTCCGTCGCCCCGAAGCTCTACTCCAGCCTCGGTCATCGCTTGAGCCATAATCGGAACGAAGTCCGGTGCCACTGCACAATGAACCAAAAGGGTCTCCACGCTGTTACACACCGACGGTCTCTGGGCCTTAGCGTTAACGACAATCTTAACCGCCATGTCAATGTCGGCCGAAGCGTCCACGTACAGGTGGCACAATCCCATACCTGTCATGATGACCGGCACTGTCGCGTGACGACGAACAGCTTCTTTCAGCCCCTTCCCACCTCGAGGAATGAGCACATCCAAGGCATCAAGCCCCATGAGAGCATGAGTTACCTCCCGTCCGGGCTCATCCAGAAGCTGGACGGCATCTTTGGGGAAGTCAATCGACGAGAGCCCCTCCCTCAGAGATCGCGCGATGGCCCGGTTGGATTCGACAGCCTCCCGTCCCCCCCGAAGGATGACGGCATTCCCCGACTTGAGGCATAAACCGGCGCCGTCGGCGGTCACGTTGGGGCGGGATTCGTAGACCATAGCCACCACCCCCAGGGGAACCCGGACTCGGGATATCTCCAGCCCGTCCTCGTTGATCCAACTTCCCAGACCAGTTCCCACCGGATCGGGAAGCACCGCCACCTCCTCAAGGCCCCGAGCCATCGCCTCGACTCGATCATCATTCAGAGTGAGGCGCTCCAAAAGAGGCTCGGAGAGCCCCGCATCACGCCCTACCCTCAGATCGACGGCGTTGGCCTGAACGATCTGGTCAGATCGTTTTCTCAAAAAATTCGCCATGGCCTCAAGAGCCCGGTCCTTCTCAGATCGGGATGCCAGAGCCAGAAACCGGGCAGCCGATTTAGCCGCCTCACCCATGGCATTCAGATGTTCGTTCATCGCACAGACCTCCTCAAAGCACGGCCAGATTGTCCCTATGGACCACCTCGTCGAAGTCCCGCTCCCCCAGTATGGGCTCGATTTCATGACTGTGACGGCCCATAATTTTCTTAACCTCGGAACTATTGTAATTCACAAATCCTCGTGCCACCTCGGTTCCGTGGCTATCCTGAATCGAGACGATCTGTCCCCTGGGAAAGTCGCCTCGCACCGCCGTGATGCCCGATGGAAGGAGGCTCCCGCCTCCCTTGAGGAGAGCCTTGACGGCTCCATTGTCCACAACGATCACCCCTTGAGGCTGAGTCCCGGCAGCGATCCACTGCTTTCTGGCGTGCCGACCGTTTTTGGCAGGAAGGAACAAAGTTCCCACTTCCTCACCATCAAGGATTCGCCGGACAACATCCGCCTCGGCTCCGTTGCCGATGAGCATAGGAATCCCCGCCGGAATGACGATGTCCCCAGCGGCCAGCTTAGTGAACATTCCTCCACTGGCGAAGGTTGAACCCCGGCCGGTGGAGTTGCGACGTATCTCATCGGATATTCGCTCAACCGTTGAGAGCCTAACAGCATCGGGAAACTCCGCCGGATTTTTATCGTAGAGACCATCGATGTCCGAAAGGATCACGAGGACATCCGCTTGGATTGCCACGGCAACGAGAGCCGACAGGGTATCGTTATCACCGAACTTTATTTCTTCTACAGCTACCGTGTCGTTCTCGTTAATGATCGGTATAACACCGAGCCTAAGCAGCCCACACAGGGTGTTTCGGATGTTCAAGTAGCGATATCGATCGCTGAATCCGTCCCGGGTCACCAGGACCTGGCCGACAGTCAGACCATACTCGCCAAAGAATTTCTCATACATCTGCATCAGGGACGCCTGTCCCACCGCCGCGACGGCCTGTTTCATGGGGAGGGTCGTAGGGCGCTCCATGAGCCCAAGCCGACCGACGCCAGCACCCACCGAGCCCGAGCTGATGAGCACCACGTCACGTCCCTGGTTGTGAAGATCGGCCAATTCGCGAACCAGCCGCTCCAGTCTCATCAGGTTCAACATGCCCGTCGGGTGGGTCACCGTGCTGGTACCCACTTTGACCACGACCCGTCGACAGTCCTTTAATTTAGTTCGATCCATATCAACTCACCTCAAGAAAGGGACATCAGCAACAGGACCCCCAAGACGATGGAAAACTCGCGCTTAGTTGTTCTGATCTCCCAAAATACCTTGAAGAATTTTGCCCGCTTCCTCCTGGACAGCGTCCTTGATCTTTTCCTTGGCCTGTTCCTTAATCTGCTCCTTGACCTGCTGCGGCGTTCCGGTGGAGATCACACCAGGGATGGCCGGTTTAGCCTCCGGAACCTCCTGGCTCTCAGGAAGCTTGGAGGGACCGATCTTGAGGTCTTTCACAGAGGGAGATTCGGTTGTCCCCACCACCCTCAGAGAGATATCACGAAAATCATCTTTGGAGAAGCCCTGCTGGGCACCTCCCAAAGCGCCGCCCACCACCGCCGCCAGAGTTCCTACTCCGCCACCAAGGACGCCGCCAACACCTGCCCCCACGAGAGCCTGAAGGAGCTTCATATTGACCTCGCCGGTACAGGCCAGGTTGAGTTTTTTCTCGGGACCGATGGAGCCCGTGGCCGTCATTTGATGGTAGATGGGATCCCCGTCGTGGGCCGTGACGAGCGTGCCCTTATCCAAAATCAGGGCCGAGTCGATCACCCGAAAAGCGGAATGAGCCGAACGATACCGAATGCCCTGAGCACCGTACAGCGAGGCGGCCACGTCAGCGAGGGGGAACCCAATCATTTGACCACCACCAAGGTCCGCTGTGCCGACTCCCTTGAAAGCAAAGGGAGCCAGGGTTCCACTCCCTGAGAACTGGGCCTTTGCCGTACCTGAGATCGACCCCTTGATGCCAGCAAAATCCCGAATAAGAGGGGCCACATCGGTTCCTGAGACAGAGACGGTCTTGGAAAATTTATTGGCAGAGAAATCAACCCATCCCGAGCCTTTGAGCGCACCACCGTACAGCTGAGCGGAAGCCGCCGGACACTTGAGGACCGATCCCTTAAGCTCTAAGGGATACGATACGTCTTTCAACAGGACGTTCATCACCCTCAGAGACGGCGACGAGATGGACCCCGTTCCCGTTCCTTTACCTCCCTCAAAAGTCCCGGAGAAAACCAGAGAGACCACTCCGCCCACGCCGTACTCCTGAGCGTTCATGATACCCTTGGTGGCCTTGGAGAGATCCAAGCCATCGCCCGACAGGGAGAAACTCCCCTTGGGTCTCCCAGCGACATCCACAGTTCCCTTGAGCGACAGCGGACTTCCACCTATGGACCCTTTGGCCTCCTTGAGGAAGAAAGTCGTTCCCTCGCCACTCATGGCTGCCGAGATATCGTCCACCTCAAGCCCCCAGGCGACCACCTTGGGACTCGAGATCGCCCCCTCCAGGTCAGGAGCCGAGGCAGACCCCTTGACGGTAAGGGTACCTGACAGCAGACCGGTTACAGGCACAGGGACCAGAGTTCCGGCCTGAACTTTTGCCGCTGAGACGGCGAGGTCCAAAACGGGAGCTCTCTCCAGCCCCACGGTACCAGACGCACTCAGGCGACCGCCGCCCAAGAGAGCCGAGCCCCTGGTGACGGTGAAGTTCTTGGGGGTACCCTCGACTGCCAAATCGATCTGGGTGACGGGAATTCCCGAGAAAATCAGCTTGGGGGACGACGCCGCAAAGACAATGGCAGGATTGGTCATGACTCCCTGAAATCGTGCGGAGATATCTACGGCCCCGGTTACGATTCCCGAGGGGGCACCGAAACCAGAGGCAACGACTGCTGTATTCAACCCTTTCATGTCGGCTGTAAAAGAACCCGTCACCGGCTCTTTACCAAAAGCCACATGGCCCGAAACCGACAAAGGCGCTCCAAACCACTGGGCCTGAGCCGAAGGGATCTCCACGGCAGATTTTTTCAGGACAAAACGGACCGAGGCCTTCTCCAGCTTTTGACCGAACCCAGCCAGAGACGGAGCGCTGACGGTCCCAGCAACGGCCGGATCGTTCAGACTCCCTTTTACCGTCACGTCCAAGTCCAGATCCCCTTTGAGGGGAATTTCCTGCTGCGCCAGGGCGGAGACTAAGGCAATGGGTACCTGACGAGCCTTGAGCAGCAAATCTGCCTCGGGCGTTTTTCCGGTAAGAGCAACGGATCCTCCCAGATAGGCGGGCTGCTTACGCACTAAGGTCTTGGCCGAGATCTTCGCTACACCCTTGGGCGACAAGCTCACCGACAGCCAATTCTTGGTCAGAGGCTGCCCCCATACGGACAGAGACTGAGCCCGTGCCTTGACGGTCCCCTTGAGGGCATCGACCGGCCCCTCCAAGACCAGGGCAACGGACTCGACCACCCCAGAGATCTCCTTCGGAATCTGGGGATAGGTCGTTCGAAGTTTTCCAAGATCGGCGTTGGCAGCATTCATTTTCAGATCAATCCGAGGCTTGTCTCGACCGAACTGAGCGTTTAATCTCCCACTCAGGGGAACACCGGTCACAACAGCCTTGAGGGAGGGCACGTCCATAGCCATATTTTCATATTGCCATTGTCCCTCCAGACCGACGACCGACATTCCCGCCAGGGCTCCGTCGAAAGCCGTCGTCCCGGAGAGGACGGGAGTCGTGAGAGTCCCTCCAGCAGAGACTGTCCCAGACGCCAGGCCACTCACTCCGACGGAGGCTATCTGTGGCCAGAGGGCCGCCAACTCAGCCAGGTCGAGTTTGGAGAGGTCCACCTCGGCTGAGAGATCAGGCAGCAGATCTCCGTGAGCGGTAACCCGCCCCGATCCTACCGATAAATCCAACCTATCGACCTTGGCAACGGAGTTACCGTATGCTCCCACAAGCTGCCCAATCACGGTAAGTCCCCGATACCGTACATCCAGATCCAAATCGACTTCCAACATATCCTTCTGGGAGAGCCCCGCCGAGATATGGGCAATCTGAAGAGTCCCTTCAGGAAGTTTCAGAGCCGACCGACGAACCTCCACGGTCTTCACGGGCAAAGAGGGCCTCTCCCCCCCTTCGGAAAGCGGCAGATTGTCGATCAGGGCTTGAATCTGATCGACAGTCGTTGAGACCCCCAGCAGGGTAATCCGATCCACGACAGCCCCCTTGCCCAACAAACCTAAAAGGTTGGGCTTAACCTGGATGAGAGGGACCGCCAGGGAATAGGCTCCATCCTTGATCAATTGCAGATCCTTGACGTTGTATCCCTTAATCGGATTTCCCGAAACATCACCCAGGGACACTCGAGCGTCCATCGCTTTAGAGAGAGCTTTTATAGCTTGGGATCGAACCAGCCCCGTCCCCAGATCCGTGACGGCCAGCACTCCTACGAGCACCGCCACGAACACGAAAAGACCGATACCGACAGTGGTTTTCTTCATGGAGTATCCCTCCTTGTTATGTGTTGTATTTCATTGCAAAGTATAGCACGAGAGTAGCTGAGATGAAGAAAACCGTTGACCCAGGGCACAGGCTGGTATAGGATTAAGTTGATACGAAGGGAGTGGACATCATGGCTGAGATAACCGAAAAAAAAGAACCGAAGAAAAAAGATGGAGATCCGAACTTTCAGAATGTCGCCGGAGCCACACGCTACTCTCCCGTAAGCTTCCAAGCTGACATCCGAGAAGCCAAGGAAAATGATCTCGTCCGAGAAGCTGAGGAAAAACTCTTCCTTCACAACATAGATATAGCGGACAAACACCACCGCCTGGCTCTGGACCTTTCTCTGGATGATTTCTTATCCCCTAAATCCTCGGAGGAGGAAAAATAAACAAGAGGAGAGCGACGCCTGGAGACTGGTTCTCCAGGCGTCGCTCTCCTCCGTTTTTTCAGGCCTCGGCCTCTATACTCCCTTTGGCGATCACCGCAGTCTCGCCGCCCAGGAGTACCCGTCCTGATCTATCCACCTCCACACGATTAATACCACCGGCGTTGTGAACGATTACCGGACTCGTCATCTCACAAAAACGCTCCAGTGCTGACAGAGCCGCCGCCACCGACCCGGTACCACAGGAATCGGTGAGGTCTTCCACCCCACGCTCGTAGGTGACGACCCTCAAGGAGCTATCCTCAATCCTCCAGGAAAAATTGACGTTCGCCCCTTGGGGACCGAAGCGCTCATCGTACCGCAGAGTTCGCCCCCAGCGCCTCATATCATCCCGATTCAGATTGTCGGGGTCACCTGCATAGATCACCACGTGAGGCACTCCGATCACCCGAAGATCAGCGGGGACTGTCCGTTCCGATACATCCACGCTCCCAGACCAAATGGGCCCCTCGCCGAATATCCCCATGTCGAGCCAGACAAAGGGACCTTCAACCCAGGCTGACACCACACCAGCACCAGTCTCAAAGGTCATCCGAGCATCGGCAAACCCCATTTCGGAGGCAAATCGAGCCATGCACCGAGCACCGTTGCCACACATCTCCGCCTCGGACCCATCCGCGTTGAAGATCCTCATTCTGAAATCGTGACGATGAGAGAAGGAGGCCACCAAAAGCCCATCGGCTCCAATGGAGCGACGACGACGACAAACTCTCTTGGCCATAATTGACAGATATTCGTCACTCAGCCCTTCCATGTCATGAATCACGACAAAATCGTTCCCGTTCCCGTTCATCTTCCAGAAATCCACGGACCTTTCCTCCCTTGCCATAACACAACATTCACTCTGACGAGGTTGGAGCAGAGGCCCCGACGGAGACCTCATCCAGGCAGTAGTCCTCCACTGGGCTGGACAACAGGCGGAATGCCACCAGGGTTACCGCCGAAGCCAGTAACAAACAGACCGGTGCCCCAAGGCCCATAACGACGCCCCCGTACCCCACACCGGCTCCAAGAGCCGCCAACATGGCGTAGGGAACCTGGGTGTTCACGTGATCGATGTGGTCCGAACCGCTAAACATAGAGGACATAATCGTGGTGTCCGAGATGGGGCTGCAGTGGTCTCCCCACACCGATCCGGCAAAAACAGCTCCGATGGTGGGGATCATATGTGTCATGGGATCAATCCCTGTCCGAGTTGCCGCAGCTGCCACTAGAGGCACCATGATAGGCATGAGAATCCCCATGGTACCATAAGAGGTTCCGGTACAAAAGGAGATCACGGCTCCGGCAAAGAAGGTGATCAGGGGCAGCCACTGAGGACTAAGAAAATCCCCGGTCACCGACACGATGAATCCAGCAGTTCCGACCGACTTGATGGCAGAGCCAATCCCCCAGGCAAAAACCAGGATGAGGGACCCTACGAAAATGGCCTGAGCGCCCTTCATGAAGCCCCTGAACATGCGCCCCAGAGGGGCTACCTGCTGAACCGAGTAGAGCAGGATAGTCAAAAAGGTACTTCCAAAAGCACCGTAAACCAGGGCCTTAGAGCTGCTCCCCTCCCCAATAGCCTGGGCCAGACTGACCTCGGGCCAGCCCCCCGTGACGATCAACATAGAGAAGATCGTCCCCACCAAAAAGACAAGGGGCAAGAAAAAGTTTATTATCCGCCGGGGTGTCTCCTCGCCGGGGAACAAGTCGGGATCGTTGTCCGTAGAGCTCAGAGGCTGAGCCCCCTCTCGAAGGAGTTTTCCAGTTTCCCGGGCCCTACGCTCCGCCACCAACATGGGGCCAAAGTCCCGTCTCGATAGTACCACATAGGTCAGCAGCACCAAGGCCACGATGTTGTAGATCACAAAGGGGATAGACCGAAGGTACGTGAGATACGGCGACACCTGAATCCCAAGCTCGTTAAACTGCATGCCGATCTGCCCGACCATGTACGCCACCCATGACGAGATCCCGGCAATACAGGCGATCGGTGCCGCAGTGCTATCCACAATGTAGGACAGTTTTTCCTTCGAGATGTGATAGCGATCCGTCACGGGAGCCATCGTGGTTCCGACCACTGCGGTATTCACGTAATCCTCGAAAAAGATGACGAACCCGGCCAGCTCCGTGAAGAACATGGCTCGCCGACTGCTGTTTATTCGTCGAGAGATCCATCGTATAGCGGCATCCACACCACCGCCCACCTGCATGACCCCGACGAGTCCCCCCATGGTGAGACAGGTCAGGACAATCCGGGCCCCCCAGGGATCACCCAGGGAATTCCACAGAGATTCGACGGCGTTCCCAAAACCCAAAACCGGGTTCCATCCAGCTAACATGGTTCCAGCTACCCATGTCCCGACGAATAAGGACGGAATGACCTCCTTGGTGGCGATGCACAGCCCGATGGCGATAACTGGGGGCAACAGGGACAAAACGCCAAAGTCAGGCGTCACTTCCTGAGCCGCCGAAGCCACGTTTGCCCAGGCCATAACGGCGCTAACGCTCGTACAGAACACAACCACGGATCTCCTCATCTGTACAGACCTCCCTCTTGTTCACTCGTATTTTTGTCGTTCCACAGCTCCTCAGGCGAAACCTCACCCCGAAGAATATCGTCCAGACTCTGACGTGCTACCATAAGACGAGGCTCACCTTCTCTGGTTACAACCACCGCTGGTCTAGGCAGCCGATTATAGGCACTGGCCATAGAAAAATTGTATGCCCCGGTATTCAAAACAGCCAGCAGATCACCCCGCTTCAGGGGTGGAAGTTCGGCTCCTTCAACCAAAATATCGCCGGACTCACAACACCGCCCGGCCACCGTTACCGTCTGGTCGGCCGGATCCTCCATCCGATCGGCCGCCACACATTGATACCGGGCGCCATACAGAGAGGGGCGCGGATTGTCGGCCATTCCGCCATCAACGCTTACATAGGTTCGAACCCCGGGGATCACCTTGACACTCCCCACCCGATACAGAGTGATACCAGCAGGGCCAACGATCCACCGCCCCGGCTCAATGAGGAGCCTCGGCCTGGTGAGCCCCTTGCGATCGCACAGACCAAAAGCCCTCTCGGCGATACCACCCAGATATGATTCCAGATCTACCTCGACCTGGTCATCCGTCTGGGGGATGCCTATTCCGCCGCCGACATTGAGCTCCTGGACGAGGAACCCCCGCTCGCGTCTGAGATCCGCCATGAGATCCGTCACGATCTCCAAAGCCTGAAGACAGGCCCGGTTCTCCATAAGCTGCGACCCCACGTGAAAGTGAAAACCCCGAAGGTCCAAAGAGGGATGACCCATCGCCCATCCCACCGATAAGCTCAATTCCCCACCACCTATGGGAACACCAAATTTACAGTCCGTATGGGCCGTCTGAATATACCGGTGAGTTTTCCCTGTCACGCCGGGAGCCAACCGCAAGAGAACAGAGGCCCGCAGCCCCTCATCCTGAGCAAGACCGGCCAGAAGGAGCAGTTCGTCCCGACTGTCCACAACGTACCGTCCCACTCCGGACCTCAGAGCCATTCTCAGGTCCTCCTCAGTCTTATTGTTGCCATGAAAAAGCACCCGATCCATGGGAAACCCGGCCTTTACCGCCGTGTAGAGTTCGCCGGGAGAGACCACGTCCAGCCCAAGCCCCTCAGAGGCCACCAGGGAACACATAGCCATAGTCAAAAAAGCTTTTCCGGCATAGAGAACCTCGACATCGTCGTATCGGTCGATCCATGCCGAACGTATCCGTCCGATCCGACGCCGAACCTCCGTCTCGGACAGGACGTACAGAGGCGTCCCAAACCTCTCGGCCAGATCGACAACGTCGCACCCGTCAAATATCATATGTCCCTTTTCTGCCACACACTCCACCCTCTTTCGAGATAGAAAAAACCGAGATGATATGCCGCCCCCCTCAGGGACGAGCCACCATCTCGGTCAGCACGCGGTACCACCCTGCTTGGACGCCACGACCAAACAGAGACAGAGACCCCGGAAAAAGAAAACGGCCCGCCCCATATGAAGGGACGGGCCAACATGCCCGCGGTACCACCCTGCTTGGACGCTTCTGCGCCCCGCTCGAACCCTATAACGGAGGTCAACCGGGCGACGTACTCCAGCGACTCTGCCGCCTTTCCGCCCCAGCTCACCGGGCCTTATCCCTGAGAAGCCTGCGTCCAGAACCTCTTCCAGCCGATGGAGGTTCCTCTCTGGTCGTTCGCATAAAACGCATCTCAAGGCTTCCGGTTCATCGCTTTTAGCTGTATTGAACTTGAAAAGTATTATACAAACCTCCGCAAGGCTGTCAAGAACTTTTTGAGAAGTACGCGCAACATTTCTGTGTCATCTTGCTCAAAAAGGAAACTGTTTTTCTCCAGAGACGAGAAAAGTCATTCAGTGGAGTACCCACTTCTTCAATCCTTCTGGCGTGTTCCTCCAGCAAGTGAAGTCTCTCCTAGACTGTACGGTTTGTCTTCCCTCATCGACCAGCTAAAGACCGTACTAACTCCTCCACCAGCTCAGGAAGCACCGAGAAGGCGAAACGCGGCTCCAGGCGCTCGGTGGCTTTATGGATATCCATGCCAAAAGGTCCCAGATTACAGACCGGAGCGTGAACTGCGGCCATGGCCTCCAATGGGACAGAGTACAGCTCTCCCCAGCCAGCCATGTTCTCCGTCAGAATCGTTGCCTCATCGCTTCGCCCCAGATAGCTCAGGTCGGAGATCCCTTCAAAGATCGGCTCACGAAGGGGATCGACTCCCAGCTCCCTGGCCCGGACAAAGACGGTATCCAAAGCCTGGTCCAGAAAATCCTCAGCCTGATCGTCATCTCGTCGCCTCGGCGGATACCAGGGCGGCAGAAACCCCACCACCGCCAGGGGGCCTTCCAAAGCGGAGCGATCCAGCAGGTTCAGCACCAGGGAACAAGCCCGATCGACCACCGAGCAGCTACGAGCTGAGCAATCTGCCCCAACAGAACCATCAGGGACCATGTCCCGAAGCTCAGATAAGGACAGAACCTTCGGGGTATTCAGTTGAACAGATGCCCCCACAGCCCGAGCTGAGCGCTCGGTCATCTCCAGCGCCCGATTCAATCCCTCCTGAGCACCCGATCGCAGGATATCCAACAGCTCGGCTGGAGTTCGGTTCCAATACAGCAAGTTATATCGGGCCATAACCCGGTCATAGAGAGTGACCGAGTAGCCATCCCGCAGAGGCTCCAGGCCCAGGCAGGCGGCAGGAGGAAGGAATCGGTCACCGATCTGATCCGCCGAGTCAGGATGTCCCTCTATTGCCGCGTTGACCTGACCCGCGATCTGAACAGCACTGATTCCCTTGAAGAATTCACCCACATGGCATCCTACTCCAACAGAGAGGACAAAACCCATGGCTTTTCCGATGGAGCCCCGGTGAACCGGCCACTCTCGGCTTCTGGCCGCCACGTTGGGCTCGCCGTTCACCCAGGCTACCACGGACAATCCCCGGCTCTCAATCCATCGAGCAGCCTCGGAAAGGACGCCTCTCATTCCCAAGGACAAATTTTCCTCATCGGGAACTGCCACGAACAGGATGTTGCACGGAGGATTCGTCCCCCATCGCTCCATCAGAGCCATGTGTACCGCCAAGCCGCACTTCATGTCGGCGGTACCTCGACCGAAAAGCCAGCCAGCCTCCAGATCTCGTCGAACTGCTGGTGTCAGATTCCGATCAGACATAGCCGCAGCCAACCTCTCGGGGTCAAAGGCAAGGGGAGCCAGATCTCCGTAGATAGCCGTGCTGACAACGTCAAAATGTCCGGTCAAACCCACAGTGAGAGTCGTAGGATCCGACGCCCGAAGAAGAGCCATCACCGCCAAGCGCCCTCCGCAGTCCACTAAAGAGAGATTCTCAGGAGCATCGGCAAAAGCCGGCATAGCAGCCAGGATAGTGTGAATCCTCCGGGCCATCTCGTCCTCATGATCGGACTGGGACACGCTTGGGATCGAACAGAGATCCAGCAGGAGCTCTCGAATACGACGGTCTATCTCCACGGGGAGAAACCTCCTTCTCACAGGAATTCAGACATATCCCTGCATAGATCGATTATAACAGAGGGGACGCACCCTGCTACGGACACGTCCCCTCGTACGGTATGCTCAAAACTTACGTAGAAGCTGCCTACAGATCATCCCTCACGAGAGGCATACTCATGCAACGGGGACCACCCCGTCCTCGGGAGAGCTCTGCACTGGGAATGATGATCGTCTCGACCCCATTATCCTGAAGCAACCGGTTAGTCTTGACATTTCGATCATAGACGACCACCTGCCCAGGAGCGATAGCCAGGGTGTTGGAGCCATCGCTCCACTGCTCCCTCGGAGCATCAATAGGATCGCCACCGGCACAACGAATCAACGAAACCCGATCCAGATGGAGCGTTCGCTTGAGAACCTCCTCAAGGGTGGCACTCATCTCCTGGAACCTCAGATTATCGCCGTCTTTCTCTATGGAGACCACCTGAAGCGGCTCCTCAATCGCGGGATGGATGGTGAACACCTCCCTGTCAATCATGGTGAAGACCGTATCCAAATGCATAAACGCCCGTTTTTTAGGGATATCAAAGGCCAGAATCCTGTTAAACGTCTGTTCGCCGCCGAGAACATTACGAGCCAGGGTCTCCACCGACTCAGCATCGGTTCTTTCGGAGATACCGACGGCCAAAACCTCAGGGCTCAGGATCAGCTCGTCCCCACCCTCCAGGGACGTATGCTCACTTCGGTCAAACCAGATCGGGATGGAACAATCGGCAAACCGAGGATGATGAGCGAAGATATACTTGGCGAACAGATTTTCCCTGTTGCGGGTGACGGTTCGCATGTGGTTCAGGGAGATGCCTGTCCCGATGGTGGCGAAAGGATCTCTGGTGAAATACAGATTCGGCATGGGATCGACCACAAAGGGGCTTTTCGACGCCAGATGGTCGGCCAACGAACGGCGGGTCCTCCTTGAAAGCTCGCTCCATCGGACACCGGACATCATGGAGTCAACCATGGAAGCTGGCTCTTTTGAGAGAAAAAAGTCGGACAGTTCATCTCGCGTCCCCTGCCCCAATACTCCTGTCTCTTTGAGAAAATCCTGAACAAAACACGTCCGTACCTGGGGATCCTCCAGAGCCTGGGTAGCCAGATCCGCAAGGTAGAGAACCTCCACCCCCCGATCCATCAGGACACGGGCAAAAGCATCGTGCTCTTTCTGAGCCACTTCCATGTAGGGTATCTCATCAAATAACAGCTGAACCATAAGGTCGGGAGTGAGATTTTCCAGCTCTCGACCAGGACGGTGAAGAAGCACCGTCCTAAGACGACCGATCTCGGATGTTACTCGCAGCGGTGAGGCTTTCATCGGGTAGACCTCCTGTTTTTTTCAATGTATGCATCGGGCGACATTCATTTCGTCGCTCTTCTTCCAAGTCTATTCTATAAACCATTTTTGTCAATAGGTTTATTTTATTTCTTTTCTCCTCTCAGCCAAACAACCTATAATGCACCGTGAAATAGCATCATGCCTCGCTTTTTGGATCAAAAAAGCGGACAAAAAATAAACTGACCTACACGTAAAAGGCAAAAAAACAAGTCTACCGTATCCCGGGCTTACAACGATCAGACATTACTCAAGGCGAGAGGGCACAGGAAGTATCCTTCGAGGCGACGGTACGGAGCACGAAGGTCAAAGATACGTTTGAGCGAGACAGGGCTCTGGCGAAACGACCTGAGGCTGAGAGACTCGGATGTAGGTTTTTAGAGGCATCCTACAGAAAAAATCCAAAAATGACGATGAGTAGTATATACACATGCCAAAGAGAGAGGAGAGACGACCTATGACCGATCGAATGAACAGCATCCGCCCCGTAGGCTCTATATCCCCCACCAAGCTTCGGCGGGTACAGCGACGTGAAAAAGACGGACGGAGTAGCAACCAAAACTGGCAGGAAACCCTGGAAAACGAGCTGAACAATCGACAAGACGACCAGGAACACGGTCCAAAAAGCGACGACAACACCCAAAAGGACGAGCTCTCCGAGGAGAAAAAAAACGACGCGCCGCCCCCGAGCCGCCCTATCCTGGTCCCGCCTAACCTGGACATCAAGGCGTGATACAATACTCTGCAGATAAAAGTTTTCACTACTTTCGAAGAAGGTGACCACTGTGCCCACGTCGAACAAACGAATCATCCTCTCGCCACCCCACATGAGTGGCGACGAACTGCGTTTCGTCCACCAGGCTTTCGAATCGGGTTGGATTGCTCCCCTGGGCCCTCAGGTAGATGCTTTTGAAGCCGAAACCGCCCAATACATCGGTCGTCCCTGCGCTCTGGCCCTCAGCTCGGGTACGGCAGCGCTTCACCTGGGCCTCCGACTGCTGGGCGTTAGTCCCGGCGACGTGGTACTCTGTTCCAGCCTCACCTTCGTCGCCTCAGTAACCCCAGTCATCTTTTTGGGCGCTGAGCCTCACTTTATCGACTCGGACGAGGAGACCTGGAACATGTCCCCCCAGGCCCTGGAACGGGCATTGGCAGACCTCGAACGCAAAGGACGACGCCCCAAAACCGCCATCGTCGCCGAGCTGTACGGTCAGTCACCCAGGTGGGACGAACTGACGTCTATCCTCGACCGCTATGAGGTGCCCGTCCTGGAAGACTCGGCCGAGGCCCTCGGCGCAAGCTACAAAGGCAAAAAATGCGGAACCTTCGGCAAACACGCCGTCCTCTCCTACAACGGGAACAAAATCATCACCACATCGGGCGGCGGCATGCTCCTGACCGATGACGAGACCTCCCGTGAAAAAGCATTCTTCTGGGCCACCCAGGCTCGTGACGCAGCTCCGTGGTATCAACACAGCGAGATCGGCTATAACTATCGCATGAGCAACGTCCTGGCCGCCATCGGTCGAGGCCAGATGCTTCACTTGGAGGAGCGGGTGGAGAAAAAACGCGACATCTATGACCGATACGTCCAGGCCCTGAATGTCATTCCGGGGCTGTCCTTCATGCCCGAAGCTCCTGGGGGACGCTCCACCATGTGGCTCACCGCCCTCACCGTTGATTCCGCCATCACAGGTACCTCAGCGATGGAGCTGCTCACAGCACTGGGAGAGGCCGACATCGAAAGCCGCCCGGTCTGGAAGCCCATGCACCTCCAGCCAGTCTTCGAAGGCTGTGGCTACACCGCCCACGACGAGGAGAACAGCGTCAGCGACCGCCTCTTCGCGCAAGGCCTCTGCCTTCCCTCAGGTACTGCCATGACCGACGCCCAGCAAAACCGGGTGATCGAGACCATCCTCAAGGCCCTCAATCACTCCCGATGAAGCCTCACCCGTCCGTCACCAGCCCTGTCAAACGAGGCACTGACATCGCCCTTTCGGGGCTCGCCATTCTCCTCCTGAGTCCCATAATGCTCCTCACCGCCTTGGCTGTGGCCCTGGCGTTAGGGCGCCCAGTGTTTTTTCGCCAAAGGCGTCCAGGACTCTCTGGCACGCCCTTCGAGATGCTCAAATTCCGCACCATGACCGACCGGAAAGACGTACAGGGGCGACTTTTACCCGACGTACAAAGGCTCACATCTTTCGGCCGATTCCTCCGTAGCTCGAGCCTGGACGAGCTCCCCGAGCTCATCAACGTCCTCAAAGGGGACATGAGCCTGGTGGGGCCCAGGCCCCTGCTTATGAACTACCTGCCCCTGTACAGCCCCGAACAGGCCAGACGTCACGACGTTCGCCCCGGCATCACCGGCTGGGCACAGATCAACGGCCGAAACAGCCTCACCTGGGAGGACAAATTCTCTTTAGACGTCTGGTACGTACGGCACTGGTCTCACAAGCTGGATCGGCACATCCTGGTCAAAACCCTGGGGGCCGTCCTCCGACGAGAGGGCATCAGCGCCGGGAATCACGCCACCATGCCTCCCTTTCAGGGGCCATCATGAGCTCGCTCTACGTCCTGGGTGCCGGCGGCCACGGCAAAGTCGTCGTGGCAACCCTTCAGGCCATGGGCCGAAAAATCACGGCCATCCTCGACGACGACCAGACCATCTGGGGAACCTCTCTGTGGGGCATCCCCATCTCGGGTCCCCTCCAATCCGTGGAGGATAAAAAAACCCCCGAGGCGATCATCGCCGTGGGGATTAACTCCATTCGAAGGGACATCGCCCAACGGATCACCAACGTTCGATGGATCGCGGCTATCCACCCATCGGCCACGGTACACCCGTCGGTCACCATCGGTGTCGGCTCGGTTATCTTTGCTGGAGCCGTCATCCAACCCGATACCGCCTTAGGCAAGCACGTCATCGTCAACACCGGTGTCACGATAGACCACGACTGCCGCCTGGGCAGCTTCGTTCACGTCGCTCCGGGAGCTCACCTCGCCGGTACGGTCAGCCTTGAAGACGGCGTCCTCATGGGTATCGGCAGCTCCGCCATCCCGGGCGTCTCCGTAGGAGCCTGGACCACCGTAGGCGCAGGGGCTGCTGTCGTCTCCGATCTGCCGAGGGAAACCGTAGCGGTCGGCGTTCCGGCAAAAATTTTAGATCAAACGAGGACATAAAACCATGAAAAAAGCCCTCATAGTCACCACCGTATCCGTCACCCTTGAAGCCTTCCTTCTCCCCCACGCCCGGGCGATGAAAACCAAGGGCTGGCAGGTGGACTGCCTGGCCAACGGCTCGGTCAAAAGTGAAAAATGCCAGGCGACCTTCGATCACTGTCACGACATAGCCTGGGGACGAAGCCCTTTGAACATACACAATTTCACGACGTATCCCCGGATGATCAGAAACCTGGTGAAAGAAAAGGGCTACAACGTGGTTCATGTCCATACCCCGGTGGCCTCCTTCGTCACCCGTATGGCCCTGCGGCATCTCCGCAAACGCACAGGCACCAAGGTGGTCTACACAGCTCACGGATTTCACTTCTACAAAGGCGGCAACCCCATCAAAAACGCCGTCTTCCTCTCCCTGGAAAAACTAGCGGCAGGTTGGACCGACCGCCTCGTCGTCATCAACAGCGAGGATTACGAAGCTGCCGTCCGCTATCTGCTGCCCAAGAAACAGGTGCTGTACAAAAAAAACGGCGTAGGCCTCGATCGTTCCTACTACAATGCCGAAGCCATCCCCGAAGAAGCGATACAAAAAGTCCGTCAAGCCATGGGCTTGACGGACTCCGACACACTCTTCACCATGATCGCCGAATTCAACAGAGGCAAACGGCACACCGACCTCATCCGGGCCTTTGCTCTCCTTGATGATCAAGACTCTCAGCTGGCATTGCTGGGAAAGGGCCGCCTCATGGAGCGATGCAAAAAACTGTGTAAGGATCTAAAAATCACAGATCGGGTACACTTCATGGGACACGTTCCCGATGTCAGGCCCTATATCCTGGCCTCACGAGCAACAGTCCTCCCCTCAGAACGGGAAGGACTGCCAAGAGCCGTCATGGAAAGCCTGGCCCTTGGCGTCCCCGTCATCGGTGCAGACGCCAGAGGCACGAGGGATCTGTTGAAAAACGGCGGAGGATGGATAGTGCCGGTGGGAGGAATTCAGGAGCTTGCAGCTCTTCTACACAAGCTCAGTTCCTGCTGACATATTTAAAGCATCTTTGTACCGACACAGCGTGACATCTCCCTGAAAAGACCGAAGAGCTTTTAAAATCTCCCGATACTCGGGTCTCGCTACAAAATCATAGGGATCAAAATACAGAGTACCAAGGAGCTTCTCCCTTACAACCTTCTCCAGCAACACCTCAAAATCCCTGGGCATACATCGCCCCTGCTCTGAAAAAGGTCGTTTTTTATTAAAATAGTTAAAACTATCAAAGGAGGCATACCCCATACCGGGAATAGTCGCTGTGGGGAACTCCAGCAACTCCACCCCTTTCACCTTTAAAGGACGACAAAAACCATAGTCACCCCCGCAGGTCGTCGACGACGAATAAGCATAGCCCAACCCCTTAAGCATATCATACAGGTGCCACCGATGCTGAGGTCCAAAATGCGGCATTCGAAAGCCTTTCGGCTCAACCTCACAGACGTCAGCAATCGCCTCGTGAGCCTCCCTGATCTCTCGCCGCTGTTCGTCGAGAGGCAAATCATTCCACCGACGGCGATCAAGCTCATCGTTATCGGGGTGCCTCATAGAATGATTAAAAATCTCATGTCCTTCACCTACAAGCATTTTATGCTCATTGGGATATTCTCCTACCCACGTTCCGATGCAGGCAAAAGAAGCGGGCACCCCAAATTGAGACAGCATAGAACACACCTGAGGTAACGCCGCTACATCCCGACGAAAATCAACGTCGAAAGACAGAACAAACGCGGGCTCCCTCCACGGACAGGACTCGTAAAACAAGGGAAACGAAAACCGCTTGCTCAGTCCTTTTGTGAGACGCACAGTGGCGCTGGAATTTAAAAAATCATATAGCATTCAAGACACCTATTCAACGACTGTCTTCAACAAAAACATGCACAACCATCATTAAATAAACCAAGATATCGCTTCAAACTACATAACACACCCCTCGATTTCATTTAAAGAAAGGCCCCACGCAATTGACTACCTTAGAACCTTGTTTTTTAAAAGCCCGCGATAGAGCTCCGCCTCTTTTCTCTCCATAACTTCTCCTCGAATGGGCCAATACCTGGCCCAAGCCCGTTCTCCCATGTTTCGACAAAGAGCAGGATCTTTAGCGAGTTTCCGAAAAGCCTTTTGAAAAGATTCGGGAGTGTCATCGACTAAAAGGCAATCCTTTCCGATAACCTCGGGAACCGTTTCCCACAAAGGACGGGCAAGAACCAAAGGTAGTTTGCATGCCATGGCCTCAAGCATAGGGATACTTACCCCTCCGTACAACATCGACATGGCAAAAACATGAGCCTTTTGATACCAGGAATAAATATCTCTATTCGGGACCGAAGGTATAAAATCCACCTGGCTCATAACCCGGTGTTTTTTTGCCAAAACCTGAGAGGCCTCGGTCAACGGACCTTGTCCTATCAAAATCAACCTGAATGAGGTTCCGCAAATAGCACGTATGAGATTGCGGGGATCCTTCCCCAGAATATGCCGTCCAACGCTTATTATCGTAAATTCTTTATTTTTAGACCCTTGTGTTTCACTCGGGGCATAAACGCGATTATAAATCACCTCGCGACGACGGTAGGGAAGGCCATGAAAGTATCGAAGGGGAAATTTATAGGCTCCAATCACGACATCCGCCTCAGAGTAACTCTGACGCTCAGTATATACGCGAAAAATAGCCGAATAGACCAAACTTTTGACGCAAGACCACCCCTCCACCTGAAACAAGCGCTTCCGTGAAAAATCCCCATGCAAAGAAATCACCGAGGGGACCCCTAATACCCTGGCGGAAAGCGTTGCAAAAAGACCCTCAAAACGAGGATTATAAGCTCGGATGACGTCAGGAGATAACGACTGGACAATATGAAGAACCCTGTTCACCTGTCGAGGTATTGTACAGAGCCTTTTTATAGTTTTCATACTCCCGATAGGTACGACACGCAATTCTGCATCACCGACAATCCCTTGGACTTCTTCGGGATCAATATCATGATCACAGGGAGTGCATATTGTCACCTTATCAAAACAACTTTCAGGGTTAAAATACCTCTCCTTTATCTCTCCCTTTGCAACATAGGCACTCAAGGGATCGTTTGAAAAAACAAGCAGATGAGACATTACATTCCCCTCCTCTACGCCCCTCGATGTCTTTACGATGTTTTCAGAGCCTCATCAAGTACGCATTTCCACTGTGCTCCTACCGTTTCAGGACTGAAGACCTCAGGAGGCGTCGTTCTCCCTGAAAACGAGAACTCGCCTCGGGCAATCTTTTTAAGGACATTTTGAATTTGGCCGTCATCGTCGGTATCGATCAAACACACGTGATCCAAGCCCTCCAAAGCATCCCAACTTGCCCCTCCTCTTGGGGTAAGGGCAAGAATAGGTTTGCCTAACGCCAAATAATCCACCAGCTTGGAGGGCAAGAACATACTCTCCGCCAAGGGTGCATCGATTAAAAGCAGCATGTCCGATTGACGAAGCAAAGCCTGAGTTTCAGCATAACTTTTTTGGCCCAACACCGCCACCGACGAGTCCAGGCTCTCGGCCTCAGCCCGCCATTGAGCAGGGAACTTCCCTATAAACTGAACACACAGGGCTGCACGAACCTGTGGAGAAAGAGCATTCAAAGCCCTTAATATGGGTTGAGGAGTTCGCTTACCGTAAAAGTTACCTCCATAGGTCAACGTCAAAGGTGAGTCAGGGGCTCGTGCCGTCTGATGAGCCTCACCTTCCAACCATGTATGGTCATACGAATGCGGAATGACGTGGATCTTCCCCTGGACGGCAGAACCATAGCGCTGGAGAAAATCGTTCTTGACGCTTTTGGTATTGACGATCATCCGGTCCACCGTATGGACTACTTCTTGCTCCCATATCGTGCATTTCTGCGGCATGTGATCGACATAAGGATTTGCCACCCAGGGATCGCCAAAGTAGGCAACCCAGGGTATGCGGGAATATCGACGCTTGAGCGCACATCCTATGAGGTGACTGGAATGGGGCTGTCCCCAGGTGACAAAAACCTCAAATTTCTCTCGCTGCATGAGTTTTGCACCTCTGGAGATGCCAAAAGGCACCCAGCCCAGACGGGGATCCGGCATGAGACGCAACCGAGGAAAGAGTGCATACAGAGGAATCAGTCCATATTCTCCTGAAAGTGCATACTCTACTTGGGGAGGATGGGGTAAGGTCTCTAAAGCCAATGTCTTTCCGTAGTCCTTCGGCCCGTAGGAAAAGCGTGGACATACGGTCAGAAGATTCCATAAAACATCATGTACTCCAGTAGCATAGAGCATCCGTCGCATCAGCATGGACTCAGGGCTCAGAAGGGGGGGTGCCCAGTAGGCAATAAGAAGAGCTTTCAACGCAAGAAGGCCTCCTGTTCGGTCAAAATCCATCGATAGGTTTGGTTCAGGCCATCGTCAAGTGTTGTGGACGGTGTATAGCCCAGCAAAGAAGCCATTTTTTTAACGTTGGCCCGACGATGGGGTATCCCATCCCAGCCCCTGCGAGGTTTATATTCTATTCCCGCAGAGTTTTTTGTTAATGCGTTTATTTTCTGCGCAAGGGTCAGGATCTCCGTCGGCCTGCCTCCGCCGATATTCAGGACTTCGCCAGGATCAAGGGGCTGTACGCCTGCCCGGATCGTCGCTTCGACAGTGTCGCTCACATAGGTAAAATCTCTGGTTTCCTCTCCGGTTCCAGTGATGACGAGTGCTTGCCCCCGAAGAGCTCGAGCAAAGAAGTTGGGAATTACGTTTCTATACGGACCGGGGAGATCTCCAGGACCATAGCTATTGAAATAGCGAAGGCTTACCGTCCCCAGTCCATAATGATGCCCAAAAAAACGAACGTACCGTTCTCCTGCCATTTTACTGATGGCATACGGTGTATCCAGCTCCATGCCGATGACATCTTCCGTCATCTCAGCAGCAGAACCATAAACACAGGACGACGAAGCGTAGACAAAACGTTGTACACCACTTTTCAGGGCTCTTTCCAGAAGCATCAAGGTCCCCCTGGTGTTCGTATCCAGGTCAGCCAGGGGATGCTCCACCGAATTCTGGTTGGCAAAATGAGCCGCCAAGTGGAAAATCACCTGCGGCTTTTGATCGAAAATCTCGTCTAACAGGGCTTCGTCCGTGATAGATCCCTTCCAGAAGAAAGGTATTCCCGAGGGCAGGTTCTCTCGTCGCCCGGAAGAGAGGTCATCAACAACCAAAACGTCCCAACCGTCACGTACAAGCCGCGCTACAAGAGTTCCTCCAATAGCGCCGGCACCACCGGTGACAAGGGCTTTTCTAAGATGTGTCACACCACACCCACACAGTCAAAGACAGTTTTATTTCCAGGGATTTGAAGCCCTTGAAACTCTTTATGCCCTACAAGAACAAGCAAAAAATCACTTCGCTCTACAACGTCCTCCAAAGAAAGAAGGGAAAGCCCCTCCACTTCGCTGAGGTTCGGCTCACAACAATGTACGACAAACCCCTTTTGTACTAACGTCTGAGCAATCTCCAAAGCTGGAGACTCCCTCGTGTCCTCCACATTGGGCTTATACGTGAGACCAAGACACCCTATCGAACGAGGTTTGGGCAGCCATTGGCAAATTCGATCCACAACCCAGCTTGCCTTAGCCTCATTCACCTCTCTGGCCGTTCGAATGAGGGGCGTCATAGCCGGATCTTTAGCCACAAGAAACCAAGGATCCACCGCAATACAATGCCCCCCAACCCCAGGACCAGGCGAGAGAATATTGACTCTGGGATGGCGGTTAGCATGCCGAATCAACTCCCGCTCGTCCACACCATGGCGATGACAAAGCATAGAAATTTCATTGGCAAAGGCTATATTTACATCTCGATAAGCGTTTTCGACAAGTTTACACATCTCAGCCGTTCGACAGTCCGTAAGCACCAGCTCTCCCTGAACAAAGGTGCCATAGAGTTCGGCCGCTTTCTGAGCGCTGACCTCGTTGATACCCCCTAAAACCCGGTCGTTGGAGACTAACTCTTGCACAATCCGCCCCGGAAGCACCCGCTCAGGGCAGTAGGCAAGGTAAAAGTCCTCCCCGGGAACCAAGCCTGTCTCCCTGTGCAGGATAGCCCCTACAACATCCTCCGTCGTCCCCACAGGAGAGGTCGATTCGAGAATAACCAGATTTCCCTTTCGAAGGCAGGGAGCCATGGCCTCAAGAGCCTTTTCGACATAGGATAAATCTGGCTCCTTGTTCTCCTTAAAAGGAGTGGGAACCGCGATCATAAAAACGTCGGCCTCCCTCGGAGCACTTCCGGCGACCAAATTTCCCGAAGCTACTGCACCTTTGATAAGAGTGCTCAGATCGGGCTCGTTAAGATAGCCCTCCCCACTGTTGACAGAATCGATTACAAAACGATTTACTTCCACTCCATGAACCAAATTTCCCACTGTGGCAAGCAGGCTCGCTGTCGGTAAACCAATATACCCCAACCCTGTAATACACACAGAAAAAGATTTTTTATTCTTCAAATTAAATCACATCCTCTAAAAATCTTCCATTAAGAACTCCCACCACATTTAATATACAACCTACACAACCTCCATGCCCCTGACAACACCAATGATCGCCTACCAAAACAACATTCTTCTGCAGACCCTGGATAGAATATCCTCTGGGCTCCATCCTGTGGGAATTTCCGTCCGAAGTGCAAAAAAACGGTATAAAACATAACCTGAGAGAAAAAGCACGACCACCGTGATACAGGCTGCAACCGAAGAGGAGAGAGGCAGACTTTGGCGAACCACCCAGCCGACACTTCCTGTCGCCCAACTCCACACCAATAGTTTATAGACATACCCTCCAACTCGTCGAAGAGACCAGGAAAATCGCCACCTGACGTACATATACGCCAGAACAGCCCCCACATACGTAGCCACCGTCGTGGCAAACAAAAGGCCGTTCAACCCCCACCCCTCCACGAGAAGCCAATCAAGCAGGCCGTTCAGAGTCAGCGTACACGCTGAAAAAATCATACTTACATGAGACGCACCAGAGGCAAGGATCATGTGACTTAAAATACTCCCCAAACAAATAGCCGGTGCCTGAAAAGCGAGTATTCGGGCTCCTTGATATGTTCGCACCGCATCGTGAAAAGTAAATTGACCATGCACAAAGACGAGCCCAACGACATCGGGCAAAAGAACAACGAAGCCGACGGTAAAGGTGACAAAAAGCCAAAGCGTCGCTCGAATCGCTTTCTCCATATCCGATTGCAAAGCTACCATATCATCCTTGGCATAGTGAACGGAAAAACGGGTCAAAAGCGGTGCGAGGGGTTCATTCAAAAGGGCCGTAAGGCCCCAAAGAACAGTGGCATAGTTCATACAGGCCAGAGAGCCAACCGACAACAACGAGGCAAAATAACGATCAACGATCTGATAAATGACGGATTGCCCACACATAAGCACGCCAGGAGTACCACGGACTGCAAAAGAACGCCATACAGCAAAGCCTTCAAACAACCCTTTACGTACAACTGGACGACGTTCTGGAGAAAGGACGAAAAAAGCCACCGATGCAAGTAAAAGAAAGGTTACCAACTGCCCAAGGGAAAGACCTAAAGGCCATGCTAAAAGGCCCATCCACGAAGCCCCCAGCAAAAGCACACAGACAAGCACAAAAGTTTGAAGAGCCCATCCAACTCGGGCTAACAGCTGCAGATCAAGCGCCTGAAAATAAGATTCAAGAACAAAAGAAAGAATCCGAAAAGCACCGAAGCCCCATAAAAACCCCATAAGCCCTAAAGCCACCTCAAGAGCTTCAGAAGAGGCTCCGGGGAAAAAAATCGAGATGAAAAAAGTTTTTTTAAACAGAACAAGAGCAGGAATACACAGGGCCCCTAAAACCCCTAAAAGCAAAAGTCTTCCCACAAAGTTACTTAACGCCGCCTCTCCTTTTTTGCTACAAAACCCCACCAAAAAAGGGACAGAATACGACAAAAACCCCTGCACCCAAATCGTACAAAGATGCATGATTGTAAACGACATAATATATCCATCGACCAGAACACTAGCCCCCCAAAGATGGGAGACTATAACTTCCTTTAAAAAGCCAAGCCCTTTTGAAAAAAAAGCCAGAAAAATCAACGCAAACGACGTAAAAAACGGAGTATGTTTCGTGACAAAGAACGAAAGCCACCTCACGAAAAGAGATCCTTTCGCATCACATATTTTGACATCTCCCAAAGAGAATGCACATAAAAACCGCACTTTTTATACAACTCGAGAGCTGGCAAATTGTCCTTATGAACCAAAAGCTGAATAAAAGGCTCCTTTCGAGAGCAAGCTTCATAAACACCAGCCTGAATCAAGCTTTTGCCATACCCTCTTCCCCTCCATTGAGGCAAAATAATTATGTTGGAAACCTCGTATGAAGACAAGAGACGCAAAAAACGAAAACCCCTCACAAGCCAATGCGGAACAGGCCCCCACTTTCGCCCTATTTTTCCTAGAAAAATATTCAGATAAAACGGTCGAAAATACGAACAACAAATATGTCCTACGATCCTACCATTCTTCATCTTTACACAAAAATTCCCTTGAGCATCACGCGAAAAAAACACATCGGCCAAGATAGGATCAAACCCAAGCTCTTTATACAGAACCCGGAGACGAGGCAGATCTCTTCGGGTAACTCTGCGCAGAAACACGTTTTATCCTCTTTCGGACAACAACGAGAAATGAACGTGAGCATCTTCACAAAAAGAGAGGGGTCTTTTATTAAAAAATCTGCCAAAGGCTCTCGATAAACCGGTCAATTCGTTATAGAAGTGCCGAAATAAAAAAACGCTTTCTACAACCACATAAGCACTATCCACGCACTTTTTTCCTCCAATCCGCAACAAACTTGGCCACTCTGCCCAAACCAGTGAAAGTATTCAAAATCCGATAACGTATCAACTCCCCTCCAAATTTCATTTTAAATCCTCTGATATTTTTATCCTTCTCCATTTCTGGAAAGGGATTAACTCCAGCAAGATCAAAAAGAGCGATTTTTCTCTGTATCAACCATTCAAGCATATAGATTTTCAAGCGGTACCCCGCGTAGGGATCATGACGAGAAGATTTTTTAATAATAGCAGCCTCTTTAGCTAAAGACTCAGAACAAAAAATTGTAGATGACGCTATGAGCTCATTTTTGCTTTTTATACCAAAAACGTACATAGCATTGTGTTTTCGCCCTTCAGACAGAATCTTTTGCCAATCCAGCCCTGAGTAGGCATCATACCCCTTTTCTTTTCTAAAGAAATCTACATATTCCTTAACACCTAAAGAATCTTCCGGATCTACACAGAAACACTCATAGCCATTTTCTCGCAAGGATCTCCTAACATCTCTCCTGCCATTCTTCGGCATCTCGCTTATTACATCATCTATACTCTTATCAAGCAGATGTATACATACAGTCTCCCAACATTTACCAGGAGAACCCATATCACAAGAAAGTCGAGCTCTTGGATCAAGATAATTTGGAACTCCGTGAAGAAGATATACGTTTTTCCAGGGCAGATTGCCAACAAGAAAACTTAATATAGAATCATAGCTTAGACCAAGCGTCTCTTTTGGAACACATGGAGAATCTAAAAGTGAAACGCGATTAATTGAAAAAATTTTTTTACACATAAAAACAGCCAAACCCAACGGGTAGGACTTTTTTCTTATTTCAACGAGACAAAGAGAGCCTCCTTGTGCAATAGCAATTTTTTCCCAAAAAAGAAGCTGCTGTGCACCCCCTAAAATAATATTCGGAGCGACAAACGAGTCACCATGGTACGTTTTTAAAAAATAGGGGATATCAACAAATCGCAAAGAGAGATCGTTGTTCACAGTAAAACACCTTCATCTAGAAAAAGTTCGTATAAAATCAAGGGCTTAGGGGACACTCTCTTAACCTTTTTAAATACCCTTCAGGCGCAGCAGTAATTAATATCTTGCTTTCAATATTCGTGTCAACCTCAAAATGCAAAGGTTTTCCATCCCGAGCTCTTCGCCCTTCCCCTTCACAGAGACGAAGATATTCACGAACCGCTGTTTTTGGGTTATTACCAACACCCCAGGGACGATCAGGAAATGTCGAATCAGGCAGGTCTTCTATGAGAGTATCAAATACAACGCAATAGCTTCCCTGCGAAACCAAAGGTGCGTACGCTTCCAGCTCAGCCAAAACATGGTCATGGGTATGGTTTGAATCCAACAGTACAAGGATTTTCTCATACCCCTGCACTCGATCATAGATCTGGCTTATAATCTCATCATCAATACTGTTGCCCTCTACCATATCAAGCTTATGAAACAAAGGATGAGCTTCAAGAGCGGCTTTGTTGTGAGGACGAATTTCAATATCAAGCCCAACAACTTTTCGACGACTCTTTTGGACGTCAAAATCCTCCCCCGCATCAGCCGCATCGCAGTAATCCAATAAAGCGAGCATAGCGGCACTCATGATAAGAGAGCCACCATGAGCTATCCCGGTCTCTACGATGCAATCAGGCCGAATTGACCAGATGAGTTCCTGTACAGCAATCATATCCTGAGGATATTGGATAATGGGGCGGCCTAGAGAGAAGAAGTTATACGAATACTTTGCGCAGATCGACTCCTCAAGAAAGCACTTCGCCCGACTGCGGAGCTTATCGTTGTCTCTGCTTTCACCAATTCGCTGGGCAACCTCTGTATTGAAATCATGATGATTGTTCATGATCATCCACCTTCCATAATCTGCATCCTGATGCCGCCCGACCAAGGGAGGCTACAATCTCATCTACATAGTTAGAATTCATCACAAATAAATTAAAAAAACCATCAAGCAATGGCAGAACAGCACCCGGGGATTCTATTTTTATGCCTGTTCCAGGGACAAACATACCCTGTTTCGATGGGTTGATATCAATAAGGTGGTCTATTTTTGCTCCCATACGTTCCATTAAAAGAGAGAATATGACACCCTTGCTGGCCCCCCCCCCAAACAACTGAAGGGTTGCACCGCCCCCTCTTAATCAATTCTCCAAAAAAATTTATGTTTTTCGTAAAGTTCTTGGGCATACAAACAGGCTCCCACACAAAAGGTTGCTGTTTCAGTGACCCTAAATCCGCTACAACATATAGATACTGGCCCTCAAAAAATGTCCCCATCTCGTAGATCCTGTCAAAGGCATTTGAGAAGTCAGAAAGCCTGAAGTAATTCACGTGTTCATAGAAAATATCAAACCAGGCCCGATGCTCACAGATCCAATCAAAACACGGCACTTCTATGTAAATCTTCATCTCTACACCTGGACTCGACAAAGATGCCAAGAAATCAAAGGGGTGGTGCAGGTGCTCCAAGACATGCCTGAGAATTAGGCTATCCCCAAAAGAGTCAAAACATGGCTCGTAATATTCTTTACGAATAGAGGGATTTTCTCCCTCATAGGCTGGATCAAAACCTACCGCCCGCCCGGTGGTAGATTTTTGCAACATCTCAAAAAAGAAACCTTTGCCACAACCGATCTCAACGATTCTCTTTTTGCTGTCAAAATGCCGTTTGACAATGCCAAGCACGCTTTCAAGATGAGCCAAAAACTTTTGCGAGTGGCCTTGCTCGTTCTGGTAAGAACTATCGTACACAACACGTCCGGGATCAAACAGTACATTTGTAACAACCCCCGTATCCGTATCCTGAGCGAGGGCGATCTCCCCCTTGGGGCAGTGGATCGCAGCGTCACGAGTCGCGTACATTTTATTTTGAAAGACAGGGAACTGTTCAGCTCTATACAAAATCCTATCTTCATCTATCATTATATATCCTCCTCGTAACGCCGTAACTTGGTAACATCCCCCCAAAAGGCCATAGGTTCGTAATCCGGGTATGGGTAATAGCCTAAATTCAGGTTTATAGCCCAACCATTCTCCTGTATCCACCTCTCCACAAGAGAACGGATGGAAACAGGCATACCGGAGGCAAGGTTGACAACACCGAGAGACGCTCTGTGGAGAGCAAAGGAAACAAGATACGACGCTACATCCTGAACCGACAAATAGTCTCTAAGCTGTTCCCCGGCAGACATGTTAAAAACTCGGTCGCCATCTTGAGTGGCTTGCCTCAGCTGAGAATAGAGTGTTTTCGAAGGCTGCCCCTCTCCAAAGAGGTAAAAAAGCCGCGCCCAAGTGAATCCAAAAGCCCGCTCTGCCTGCAGAAACTCAAGCTGCTTCCGCAAAGCGTCCTTTGCGTAGCCATAGGGCGTATGGGGTCTCGTGTCCAGATCCTCACGTAAAGGCCCTGATACGAGGCCATACTCAAAACACGTCCCGACAACCACAAGAGACGAAAGCCCTCCTTCAACCATCCCCTTCAAGAAAGCATACTGATGTGGCAGCTCATGTTCAATATGATGCAAAGACTTGTAGTTTGGCAAGCCTCCCCAAGCCAAATGCAACAAGACATCAGGCTCACCCAAAGCACAAAAAAGAGAGCCCGGCTCTGCATCATAGATATCCATAGCCCGTGCCGCAATATGTGGTCCCTCAGGCAAACGTCTTTTTTCATGGCCAACGGCGATGATATCGACATCATACCGCCCGAGCTCTAAGACCACATGACGCCCAATAAACCCCGATGCCCCAGTGACTGCAACTTTCATTGAAGAGGCTCAATTCTTTTCAACTCAGGCACAACAGTAACAAAACGCCCTCCCCATTCCCCAACGTAGCAATGCCTCTGCACGACTTCATCAACGATATTCCAAGGAAACACAATAACCGTCTGAGGTTTACGCTCTCGCAACTTCTCTGGAGACACAATAGGGATACGACTTCCAGGTAAAAACTTCCCCTGTTTTGAAGGAGCGCCGTCACAGACGTAGGGCAACAGATCCGAGCGAATACCAGAATAATTTAAAAGCGTATTGCCCTTTGCCGCAGCTCCGTATGCTGCCACGCTACGCTTGAGGCGTTTTTGCTCGATAAGATACATGACAAATTTATTTTTGATACTTTCCGCCTTTTCCTGGAAATTTTTATAGACATCAATCCCCCAAAGACCAAAGCGCTTTTCTTCCTCAAGCAACGCCTGTACTGAAGGAGATTCACGACGCCCGTCATTCTCGTGACAAGCGTATATTCGCAAACTGCCTCCATGTGTGGACAAGCTCTCCACGTGGAAAACCCTCAAGCCCGATTTTTCAAAGATACGGCGAACAGTCCCCAAAGAAAGATACGAAAAATGCTCGTGATAGATCGTGTCGAACTGCATGTGCCGGATCAGTTCAAGCAGGTGAGGGAACTCCATTGTGATGCTACCTGCGGGCTTGAGAACTACCTTAAGGCCCTTGACAAAATCATTGATGTCGGGCACGTGCGCCAGGACATTGTTACCCACCAAAAGATCCGCCATTCTCCCCTCAGCCGCCAATTCCTGCGCAAGCCCCGACCCGAAAAACTTCTGCACCACAGGGATACCGAGCCTCTCAGCCGCTCTCGCTGTGTCGGATGCGGGCTCGATACCAAGGCATGGAATCCCCCTCTCAACAAAATTTCTCAGTAGATATCCGTCGTTCGACGCAATCTCGATCACAAAGCTTGATCGGTCCAACGAAAGCTTCTTCGTGATATCTTCCGCATAGAGGGCTGCATGCCGAAGCCAGCTGCTCGAGACAGATGAAAAGTAGGCGTAGTCGGACCGGAAGAGCTGATTCGCCGCAGCAAAGTCCTCGGTTTGCACCAGCCAGCATTTATTACACACGAAAACTCTAAGAGGGAAATACACTTCAGGATTGTGAAGATCGTCTTTTTTAAGGTACGAGTTAGATGGCGGTGCACAACCAAGGTCTATAAACACATGTTTCAAAACCCTTCCACAATGTCGACACTTCATAGCAGAATCCCATTATAATTAAAATCTAAAAAAGACAGCTCTTTATCGCGGTCTGACCTGTCTGAAAGTTCCAAAGGCCATGTGATACCGATTATCTTATCCATCACATTTACCCCTCCTTCACTGTCGGGGCAATAGGGCGCCGTGTGAAGATAAAATAACTCACTTTCTGGTTCTAAAACCTGAAAACCATGAGCACACCCCTCAGGGATGACCAGCATTTTTTTAGACTCAGGCGCTAGCTCCTCCCCGTACCACTGTAAAAACGTAGGCGATCCCTGACGAAGATCGACAGCGACATCAAAGACACGCCCCCTCAGGCAGCGAACGAATTTCATCTCCCCATGAGGGGGATACTGAAAATGCATCCCACGGACAGCCCCAACCTGATCGGTACGGGAGTGATTGATCTGAACAATGTGCTTCTCGCCAAGTAGGGGAGCAAGCTCTTCTGCACAGAAAAAGCGAGCAAAGGCTCCCCGATGGTCTTCAAAGGATTGCGTCTCCACCACGAAAACACCAGCTATAGGCGTTTTGGAAATGTACATTTTTTTGTCCATGATAGTCTTGCAGCCGAGGCATCCGTGACATACGCCTTCAGGTGCTCGTCGCTACGAACGTCTCCCCTTTCCATAAAGCTTCTATACCATGTTGCAGTATAATACATCGATTTTTCGAGCCCCCATACAGGCTTCCATTCAAGCTCTTTCTGAGCCTTTTCGCTATTCAGGGAGAGAAAGGGGGCTTCATGTAGGTTTTTACGGTCAGACACATCACGCCACCGCAATTCGGGATAGTGCGATGCAAAAAGTTCGAGTATATGGGAAACCGTATTGCCACTTCCCTGGGCAGGCCCAAAATTCCAAGCTGTGGCATATTGCTCCCCCCGTTGGAGAAGTTTTTCTCCAAGAAGAAGATAGCCGCTTAGACAGTCAAGTACGTGCTGCCAGGGACGGGTAGCCTGGGGAGATCGAATTTCTAAAAGGTTCTTTTTTTCGATAGATCGCACCGCATCAGGTATGAGACGATCCTGAGACCAGTCTCCGCCACCTATAACATTTCCAGCCCGAGCAGAGGCAATGAAAGTTCTTTTTTCATGAGCAAAGAAAGATTTTCGATAGCTGTCTACAGCAATTTCACAGGCCGCTTTGGATGCGCTGTAGGGGTCATGCCCCCCAAGGGAATCGGCTTCATCATACCCGATAGGTCTTTCCTGCTCTCGGTAAACCTTATCAGTGGTGATGACAAGGACTGCTCGTAGGGATTCACAGAAGCGACAAGCCTCCAAAAGGTTGAGAGTACCCATGAGGTTGCTGTTCCATGTCCCCATGGGGTCCAGATAGGAAGCCCTGACAAGGGGCTGCGCCGCCAGATGAAATATCATCTCCGGTTGTTCTTTCTTCAGGATCTCTGTGATAGATTGCAAGTCGCATATATTCAGACGATATTCCCTAATGCTGTTATGGAGGAGATCCCAATGGTTTGGTTCCGTGGAAGGGTCCAAAGCTAATCCAGCCACATTTCCACCGAGACGTATAAGCCAGTGTACGAGCCAGCTTCCTTTAAAGCCCGTGTGTCCGGTGACAAGAATCTTAGTGTTATCGTAAACCTCACCAAAGAGACGCCTCACTTCCAGAGCCTCCACGGGGCTTTGCCGGAAATCCAGAGTTCTTCAAGCTGATTTTTTTCCCTCAGGGTATCCATGGGTTGCCAAAAACCGGAGTGACAGTAGGCCATAAGCTGATTATCCCGAGCTAGGTGCTCCAGAGGCTCCCGTTCAAGGCTGGTGCCATCCCCTTCAAGATAGTCGAAAACCTCCGGTTCCATAACGAAGAACCCCCCATTGATCCATGTACCGTCTCCTTTGGGCTTCTCCAAGAAGCTACGAACAGAACCACTTTTTTGCAGATCAAGGGAACCGAATCTCCCCGGAGCCTGAACAGCTGTTACGGTAGCAAGTTTGCCGTGATTTTCGTGGAATTTGACCAGAGCACCGATATCAATGTCCGCTACGCCATCTCCGTAGGTGAGGAGAAACGTTGCATTACCAACGAACTCCCGAACCCGCTTCACTCGGCCTCCGGTAAGTGTATGTTCTCCTGTGTCCACCAAGGTTACGCGCCAAGGTTCCGCCGAATTAGAGTGGAACTCCACCTTGTTTCTGCAGAGATCCACGGTGATGTTAGACATGTGCATACAATAGTTTACGAAGTATTCCTTGATGATATATCCTTTATATCCAAGACATATGACAAAGTCATTGAAGCCAAAAAAAGAGTAGAGTTTCATGATGTGCCAGAGGATGGGCGAACCTCCGATTTCAACCATAGGTTTGGGTTTGAGCACAGTTTCTTCACTTAGCCGGGTGCCAAGGCCTCCGGCAAGAATGATAGTTTTCATGGATCCTCCCTCTTATTCGTATCCGATAAAAGCTAAACCTATCCCCAAAGAGCTCGTACTACGGGCAACACGTCAACGCCAAAGACAGAATGTTTTTTAGATAGCATGCCATATTTTAGAAGTTTTGCATAAGGCAAAAACTTTTTGCCAAGTATCTTTTTTACCAGACTCCGCTGATGATACCGAGCGTTGCATCGGAGAAAAGAGTCCAACATGTTGCTAAAAAGATCTTCCCCGTATTCTCGAAAAATCAATTCTTTCGCCCGGGAAAAGTCTTGTTGTATCAAAGGGTCTTCCATATTTTCCCACGGAATAACGCGCTTTAATTTTTCACCATAGCTCCAAGAGGGTTTCCATAGAAACTCCCGAACATTCCACAAAAAGTCGAGAAAGGCCATCTTCCCCTCTGCAGCCATAACAGTGCCAAAAAAAAGCTCGTACCATTGATAATTCGAAAATTCTACTTCTGCCATAAGACTGTAAAATTTTTTAAGTTTTTGTGATGGATACATGGCGTAAAAGATATCTGCATAGTCACAGAAATAGCTTTGTACTCTCTCTCTCGATGTTGATGCTTCCACCTTTCTAACGACATTGTTGTTAAATGTGTCAAAAAAACGCCCGGGTAATTCTTTGATAAAACAAAGGGACCTTCCCCTTACGGAAACAAAAGAGGGGTTTTTACGTAAGAAGCTTCTTGCTTTTTCTACCCCAGAAAACAATACAAAATCATCGTCAGCACATTGAACTACATAGTCAAAAGCATCCATTTCGTTGGAAATACTTAGCATTTTTTGGGCAAATTCAAGCCCTGGACGGTGAAAATACTTGATGTTAGGGCAAAGATTCTCAGCATTTTTATACTTTTCTCTTGTGGAGTCGACATAAAGTACAGGAATTCCTGTTTGAGCGAAGTACTGTGTCGAAACATCAAGATTTGCATGTCGATTATGCGTAGGAACCAGGACTACACAATCACTAAGGGATTGCTGAGCATGCGGTAACTCGGATTCCATTTTTCACCACTCCTTTTGTTTATCAAATCAAGCACAACGCTCCTAGTTCTCCTGATGAATCATGTGAAGTGTAATACGCTCGTTCCAATATCACTATCGTTTTTCGCCCCTCTCTGGCAGTCACAAAACCATAAGATTGGACAGTACTATTGAGCATCCTCGGCAGATCTTTGTACAAAACATAATGTCCACCACCGTAGACACTTTTGGGATCGTAATTGACCAGTTCTGCATCGTTGTCCATAGGATGGGGTGTGTCAAAAGACCACTGCTCCACTTTGTTCATAGCGACACCGCCGATTTTAGCCGTACCTTTATCGCCCATAATGGTGATGCTACCCTCCAGGTTGTGAGGGTAGGTGAGCACGGAGACGTTGATGTTGCCCACGGCACCATTTCGAAATTTGAGGCCCACGGTGATGGTATCTTCCGCCTCAATACGTCGTCCCAGTGTGGATGAGAAGGCGTGGACGTCCTCAACAGCACCCCCCATCCACTGAACCATATCCACGTAGTGAGCTGCCTGGTTGGCGAGGCAGCCGCCGTCGAATTCCCACGTTCCCCGCCAAGGGGCCATGTCGTAGTATTCCTGTGGTCTGGTCCAGAAAACGTTGGAGGTTATCATGTGAATTCGACCAAATCGGCCTGCCTCCAGAGCTTTACGGAGCAGTACTATGGTGGGGTTGAGGCGGTTTTGCTTGACTTCCATGTAGAGCACCCCAGCATGGTCACATGCGGCGATGGCTTTGTCCACCTCTTTAAGGCTCGTACCCAATGGTTTTTCGGAGAGAACATTCACGCCAGATTCGGCAGCAACTACAGCATGAGCCGGATGAAGCCCCGAGGGAGTGCACAGAGCAACGAGGTCGATTTTTTCGTTTTGCAACATAGTTGAGTAGTCGGTATAAGCGGTACATCCGGCGTCATTAGCCGTCTTTTCGGTCCGCTCTCTGAGGATGTCACAACAGGCGACGAGTTTGAGGTCTTCCACTTTTTTGATAGCGGCCACGTGGCTGGCACTGATCCGGCCGCAACCGAGAATGGCGATGGTGTACATTGAGAGTCTCCTTTATAACTTTAAATATAAAAAGATCACTACGCATTTCCTCTGTTTTGTGCCAAAGAGAGCATTTTATCCAACAGTTTTTGCAGGCTTGGGCACTTTTTATATGCAAAATCGGGATCCAGGCGTTTGAAAAGTTCCCCACCGTTCACGACTTTTTTATAGGAACGTTTCACATATTTTTGGTACAAACGATCCAAAAGCTTCGCTGGAGGCTCGTTAAAATTTATCATCTCTGGATTTGCAATTTTAGAGGGAAATTTGATATTCTCAGGAAAAATGTCTGGCTGGCTCAAAAGCCAGGCTTCTATCTCATGAACGGCAAAAAAGTGAAAGAACCTCTCTTCGTTCACATCCCTCTCAATCTTATTCTTTCCCCATGCATAGCGCTCGTCGCTTTGCGTCTTGTCCTCAGGATAGAAGGTCGGCCCGTAAAGATCCAAAAGAGAGATGACGGCGATAATGTTATTTTGCGACGAACCATTCAAGTACATCCTCGCTTTTTGTGTAACGTCACTCAAAAGCTCCGACCAGCCATTAAAGCGTACCGGTTGAATTCCGACAGGTGACCTCAACTTGGGATCAAGCCATTTCTTCAGGAATTCAGGCAACGCTTTTGCTTCTGTGTAGCCTTCGACAAATAGGACAAATTTCATGACATTTGCTCCAGTTCGCCGGATTGGAAAAGGCTGCCAAGAGAGTAGCTTTTCAACCAATAGTCCAATTCGTCTCCATCAAGCGTTCGCAAAACTGTTTCTCCATCGTTCCACGCAGAAACTGTGGTAACCGGTTTTGTCTCCCCGAAAGCGTCCAGCAGCTGCGTCGAATGCGTTGTCAGAATAACCTGAGAGCGAGAGGCCGCATCAATAGCATACTCAGCAACAAGCGGTAACATTGATGGATGAAGCCCTGTTTCGGGCTCGTCTATGGCAATAACCGGCGAGGGAGAGGGAGTTGCAAGCACTGCCAGCAAAAAGAGGAATCGAAGTGTTCCATCAGACATTTCCGCTGCCGACTGCTCCCGTTGCAGCGACTTCCAGCGAATCCGCATCTGCACCCTTTGGTCGGAGGCAGGAGGGAAGATGAGCTCTTCAAAGTCATTTCCAAAAGCACTCCTCATAGCGGAATTGATGTCTCTCTTGAATTCCCGATCACTTGTGTAGAGTGTGTGCAATACCGAGACGAGATTCTGTCCGTCTGGATCGACGTGCTTTTCCATTCGGGAAACGACAGGACTTCGTAAAGAGGCGTCCCTGTTGGTATGAATGTCATGATAAATAGATATTGAAGCCAACCATTTCTGAAAGGGGGGAATCCGCGGATTATGTGTGAACGGACCGGATGTCAGAGAAAGAAGTGTCTCCTCATCCGAGACGAACTCTTCAGGGGTGGTGAAACGGCTTTGAGATGCGTCGAAAATGACAGCAGCCTTCCCCGTCCGATCAAGAAATATGAATGGCTCATCTTGAGAACCAGAGCGTACCTCACGATAATTGGTCAATCGTTCGCTTCCGATTCTGTATGCGCTCCCACCGCCCAAGCCCAACATTTCAAGCTCGTATTGCTCAGGAAGACGATTATCATTTAGAGACGTTGTCTTTAGAACACATTTAATTGAGCTGGCTTTTCCGTCCCAAACTATAGGATCCATTCCCCCAAGTGACTGTACATGCTTCCCCAGCCTGCCCTGCGCAGACAGAGAGAGTAGCTCTAAAAAGCGCAACAGGTTGGACTTGCCGCTTCCGTTAGGGCCAATGATAACGTTGAGGTCACCCGGATGCCAGCTTGTTTTTCGAAAAGAACGGAAACCTTCGATGTCGAGTTGTTTTATTTTCATAACACAGACTCCTTTTATAGCAGGTGAACGTTAGTTAGAGCCGAACGGCCTTCACTCAAAGCTGGAGCCAGAACATTTTTAGTATCGAAGATTATTTCTGCATTTTGGATGAGCATGTTGTAATCCACGTTATGCCTGTGGGCAGTCGTTATCACCACGGCATCGAAGGTTTTCAAACTCTCAGCCTTGAGAGGCACCGATCTTTGCTCCTTGCCGTTTCTCCAGACGCTGGGGCAATATGGATCATGATAGAGAACCTGCGCTCCCTTAAACTCCAGAATATCCCAGACTTTGAGAGCCGGGGACTCTCGAAGATCGTCGATGTCGCCCTTGTATGCAACCCCCATCAGGAGAATCCTGCTTCCGTTGAGAGGTTTTTGTCGATCATTGAGGAGATCCATGAGTCGTTCCACTACATGGCCCGGCATGGCGTCGTTGATTTCACCGGCGAGTTCGATAAGCCGAGTGTGATAGTCGTATTCCCTGGCCTTGTAGGTGAGGTAGAAAGGATCCAGGGGAATGCAGTGCCCACCGATGCCAGGACCTGGATAGAAGGGCACAAAGCCAAAGGGCTTGGTGGCTGCCGCCTGGATGACCTCCCAAACGTTGATACCCATCCGATGACACAGTACGGCCATTTCGTTGGCCAGGGCGCAGTTGACGATACGGAAGGTGTTTTCCAGAATTTTTGTTGCCTCGGCCTCTTTTGGGCTGGAGACCACGAAGACGGGAGCGTCCAGAACGGATTCATACAGGGTTTTGGCGATCTGCGCACAACGTTCCGTGCAGCCGCCGACGACTTTTGGGGTGTTGCTGGTTTTGTACGTTGCGTTGCCAGGATCGACTCGTTCGGGGCTGAATGCGAGGTAGATGTCCTGCCCCACGACAAGGCCCGAACTCTCAAGCAATGGCTTGAGAATTTCCTCCGTGGTGCCGGGGAACGTCGTGGACTCCAGCACCACGAGCATGTCTTTATGGATGCGGCGAGCGATCTCAGCAGTGGAGTTTTCCACATAGGAGAGATTGGGCTGCTTGAATTTGTCAAGAGGCGTGGGGACACAGATGGCAAGCACGTCACAATTTTCAAGTCGATCAAAATCGGTGGTGGCGGATATCCGTCCGCATTGCACTAACGAGACAAGCTCCTCGGGGACGACATCGCCGATGTAGTTTTCGCCCCGGTTGACTTTGTCGCATTTTTCCTGTTGGACGTCAAACCCGACCACGGTGAAGCCAGCCTTGGCTTTTTCAACCGCCAGGGGAAGACCGACGTAGCCCAGGCCGATGACGCCGATCCTGGCCGTTTTATCCTTTATTCTGTCCATCAATGCCATGTTCGGGTCGATCTCCTTTATCCTTCATAGAATGTCTGATTTTCTATGAGCTGTTCTTCTGGAACCGGTTTCATCTCTTTTGCCGGACATCCAATAACGACGGTCCGTGCCGGGACATCCCTTGTGACCACAGCACCAGCCGCCACGAGGGCATCCGGGCCAATCTCCACGCCTGGGAGGAGGGTGGCGTTGACACCTATACGAGCGCCGCGACGAAGGATTGGGCCGGCGAAGTGTTTTTTTCGTTCCTCGGTGCGCCCCAGGTAGTTGTCGTTTGAGAAGGCAGCGCAGGGCGCGACAAAACAGTAGTCCTCAACAAGGCTCACGGCGGTAATATAAGCGTTGCTTTCTATTTTACATCGTTTTCCAATGGTCGTTTTGTTCTCCACGGTGACTCCTCGGCCGATGATAGTGAGCTCGCCGATAGAGACATTCTCCCGGACCGTCGCTAAATCACCGAAGAAGACCCGATCCCCCACCTCAACTCCGCGGTAGATCACGCAGTAGGCCCCTACCGTGACCGATTTTCCCAGCACCAGAAGAGGAAGTTCTCGAGACTCGCCTGTGGTGACAGAGAGTCCTGCCTTGACAGGAGATTTGCCCAGGATGGCTCCATCCAAAATTATGGAGCCAGCGCCTATCCGAACACCGGACCTTATAAGCACGTTATGGCCGATCTGAACGTTTTCGCCGATCTGGACGTTCTTCTCTACCACCACATTTTCCCCAATAGTTACGCTTTCGGGGCAGGGGCTGCTTATCATATGGTAACTCCTTTCAAAAGCGATTGAAAAGCTCGTTTACCTTCAAAGAGGGGCAACGGTGTCCAGCCAGAGACAAATAGCGGAGCTCTTTCGAGTAAAAATACTACTTACAAAAGTAGCTGTCACATGTCAATTAAAAGCAACCTCACCGCCCCACGCGCATGGAGTTGAGGATAACCGAGATGGAACTGAAGGTCATGGAGATCTCCGCCACAGCGGGGTGCAGGAGCCCTGACATAGCGAGGGGAAGGGCTAACAGGTTGTATCCAAAGGCCCAGTAGAGGTTTTGACGGATGACAGTGAAAGTCGTTCGGGAAATGCGCACGCCCTGGGCGATTCGGTCCACTCCGCCGGAGACGATGACTATGTCGGCGCTGTCGATGGCAAGGTCGGCGCCTGAACCCACGGCGACGCCTACATCGGCACCCTTAAGGGCTGCGGCATCGTTCATACCGTCGCCGACCATGAGGACTTTACCCCCCCTGCTCTGTTCGGATCGGACGATGTCCAGTTTATCCTCGGGCCGGATTTCGGCGTGTACGTCCTCCTCAGGAATGCCCACGGCTCGAGCCACAAGACGAGCGGCTCCCCAGTTGTCACCGGTGGCCATAACGGGCCGGATGCCCAGTTTTTTCAGTTCCTGTATGGCGTCATAGGCTTCAGGACGGATGGGGTCTTCTAAAGCCAGGAAGCCTTTGATCTCATCGTCGCATCGAACTTCCACCACGGTGCGTCCCAAGTCGACCTGTTCTTTGTATGCATCTATGGAGAGAGGGCGACCGAGAATCCAGGTCTGCCCTTCAAGTACGGTCCTCAGGCCTTGGCCGGCCTCTTCGTTTATCTGGTCCAGCTCCAGAGCGGGAGCGTCCAGCCCTGCTATAGCTTTAGCAAGAGGATGGTTTGACTGGGATTCCATGGCAACGGCAACGGCGAGGGACTGATCGTCCAACTCTTTGTGGGTGACCACCGGGTGTCCCTCGGTGAGGGTTCCTGTCTTGTCCAATATCACGACCTGAACGTCGCCAGCCGTCTGGATGGCCTCGGCGTTGCCTATTACGAGACCCTTGCGGGACGCTGCACCGGTGCCGGTGATGAGAGCCATGGGAGTTGCAAGCCCCAGCGCACAGGGGCAGGCTATAACGATAGTCGTTACAAATGCGAAAAGCCCTACGGACAAAGGATCACGGGCCTCAACGACCCAGGGCAGGTACGTTCCCGCTTTATCCAGGAGCCAGCCAAAGTGGTCCACGCCAAAGAACCAAAAGACCCCCGAGGCCAGAGCCAAGAGAGCCACCACAGGGACAAAAGCCCCAGTAAGTCGATCAGCAAATGCCTGAATGGGGATTTTGGCCCCCTGGGCTTCTTCGATGAGGGCGATCATTCGGGAGAGAAAGGTGTCTTCACCGGTTCGGGTGACCGATATTTCCAGATTTCCCGTGACGTTGACCGATCCTCCGGTGACGTCGTCTCCCTCGCCCTTGGTGACCGGGATGGGCTCACCGGTGATCATGGATTCGTCAACTGCGGATGTCCCTTTGGCGATGAGGCCGTCGGCTGGGATACGCTCTCCTGGGTGTACGGACAGAGTCATTCCCTGAGTTACGGCTTCGATGGGCAGGGTGACGGCTTCGCCGTCCTTCAATATCCGGGCCTCTCTGGCCTGGATGCCCACCAATGCCCGTATTTCCTTGGCAGCCCGATCTCGCAGATGAGATTCGATGTATCGGCCTGTGACGTGAAGGGCAACGATCATGGCCCCCACGGCTCCAAAGGACGTAACCTGAATCCCCACAAGGCCCAAAAGAGCTGTGGACCAGGCAGCCAGAGCTCCCAGACACACGAGAACGTCCATGTTGCCGTGAGCGTGGGTGACGGCGATCCAGGCACCTTTCATGGAGGAACGACCAGCACCGAAGAGAACCAGCGCACCGCCAAAAATCTCAAACCAGCGGTACCCCGGGATATGATACCCCATCATATGAGGGATCATGAGACCCATGAGAGGAGCGGCGACAACCCATGCAAGAATGAGGTTCCGCCGGGCCAGGGCGTATCGTCGGGCCTCCAGGTCCTGGGGACGCTCCCGGGAGACGGCATAGCCCGCTTTGACGACAGCGTCCTCCAAGATCTCCAGTGGAACGGGCTCATCCAAAACGACAAAGGCAGTCTCGGTGGCCAGGTTGACCGCTGCGAAGACGACGCCTTCGACCTTGGAAAGTCGTTTTTCGACGATCCGGGAACAGGAAGCACAGGTCATACCGGTGACCGTGAGGGAGACTGTCTCCCTCCGGTCACCGGGTGCAGAACGGCTCACGATCGGATTGGTGGGGACCAATCAGGCCCCCACCTCCCGAGCCTCATATCCACCATCGTCCAGGGCAGTGAGCACAGCAGCCAGAGATTCAGCCTTCACTGTGACAGTCCTGGCCTGAAGGTCCACTGAGAAGTCAGGCACTCCCAAATCCTGAAGTATTCTGGTGATGCGGGCCTCGCAGTGGCTGCACGACATGTCGGGCACGGACAGAGTGTACGTCATCATGCTTTTTTCCTCCTTATAATTATGAAATAATTATAAATGGACTACGAAAACGGTTCCCCGGGATCTACATGGCCCCGGGGGCACTCGTTCTACGAATCGTTTCCTCCATATCTCGCTTGAGCTCCTCGGGGAGGCCGATGATATCCAGAGAGAGGAAGCCCTTGATGATGAGGGACCGAGCGTCATCCTCCGGTATGCCTCGAGCCATAAGGTATTCGATTTCCTCTTGGTCGATCTTGCCAACGGCCGCCTCGTGAGACATCTCCAAGTCGCTGCATCGGGCTTCAAGCTCAGGAACAGCGTGGATAAGCCCTTTGTCAGAAAGGAGGAGACCATCGCACTCCAGGTGAGCTTTAACTTGGGGGACCTCACCGATCAGATGTCCCCGAGCGTAGATGGTACCGCCGGTGGACACCGCCCGGGAAACGACCTCCGCCCTGGTCTCGGGCGCTCGAAGGACAACCCGTGAACCTGAGTCAATCATAGAACCCGGAGCTGCTAAAAAGACGCTGTTGAAGGTAGCCACAGCCCCTCGCCCCTGGAGGATAGCCGTCGGATACATGGTCAGATCCCTGGCGGGCTTGAGACAGATATAATTGGAGATGAAGGTGCCCCCCTCTTCAACCACGATGGTGCTTCGGGGCCGAACGGCCATCTCCTCGGCCCAGTTATGGACCATGGTGAAGGATAAGGTGGCGCCCTTTTTGACGTAAATCTCCGAGACTCCGACATGAAGCCCTGAGCGGACGTCGTCGGAGGTAGCGCAGCCGCTCAGAATATGCAGGGATGAGTTTTCCTCTGCAATGACTACGTTATGGACATCCTGAGCCATACGGTCCTGAGCCAGGTAGAGGCATGTCTGAACTGGTTCCAGCACGTGAGATCCAGGACGAGATCGGATGAAATACCCACCCTCCACATGAACATCGGCTTGATGGGTAAACTGGTCCTTGTCTCGATCCACACCCCGCCACCAATAGTCTTTCAGACCATCATAAAGCTCCAGAGCTGTCAAAATAGGGAGCATTTCCACATCAGGACTTGAGGCGGCACAGTGGACCGTCGAGCGATCGGTGAGCATAAAGCTGCCCGCCACATTGGCCTCTGGGTCTATCCCACTTTTAAGGAGCGTTCGCCGATCTTTTTCCGGGAGGTCGGCCAGCCGCTTGACCAACGGACGCTGCGGAGCCTCCTCCCGATAGGCTTTCAAATCGATGTCCATCATACACGACCTCCTTCGCTCATCATGCAGCGAAAACACTCAGAGTAGCCATTTTTCCGGATGTCCTCAAGGATATCCCGGGCATTACCGGAGCAAGCGATCCGGCCGTCCATCATGACGTGCCCCCGATCCACGTTGACGTAGTCCATGATGTTCCCCGTATGGGTGATCAGAAGCCCCGCCTTGTGACGACGTTCTCTGAGCTCTTTCACGGAGAGATCTCTTCGACAACCGTTCCGATCAGCACACCCGGAGCCGCAGAGACACCCCAAAGGCGCCTCCCGACCTAAAAGAGAGGCCGAGGCCCGGCCGATGAGGGCCATATTCTCGAGGTCAACTCCTGACTCAGGCTCGTCCAGAAAGACGAGTTCTGGCTTTTGAAGAAGAAGTTGAAGCATCTCCACCCGTTTCAGCTCACCACCGGAGAGGCCAGCGTTGACCTCTCGATCCAGAAAAGGAGCCACGTGGAGTGTCTCAGCCAGGGAATCGATCTCGGCAACATCACCTTTGTCGCATATTTCCAGAAGGGACCGAAGCCGAACTCCATGAATGGTGGGTGGCCGCTGAAAAGACATGCCCACGCCCAGCCTGGCCCGTTCGTCAACCGAGAGATCGGTGATATCCTGTCCTCGAAAAAGAATAGCTCCCTGAGTCACCGTGTATTTACCCAGCCCCATAACGCTGGCCAGCAGGGTCGTCTTGCCCGATCCGTTGGGCCCAAAGACAGCGTGAACCTCCGACTCACCGATCTCCAGGGAGACCCCTTTAAGCACTTTCTGTCCGTCCACCTCCACGTGGAGGTCACAAACCTCAAGCAGTGCCGTCGATTTCACGTTCATTCCTCCCATGTTTTTCTTGGTTTTAGTGTACAAAAGATGATGCACATATGGCTGAGTTTCCCCACATACATCATAAAAGATCATACATATATGCAAATTATACCAAGAGAAGAAGAACCCGTCAGGGCATTTTTACGGAAACAGGGCCTTCACAAAGAGAGGAATGCCGTGTATAATCTCAAAGGTCAATATATGTCAAAGGGGGTCTGTCCCATGTCAGTACAGTACAAAGATTATTACGATATTCTTGGGGTCCCCCGAAGCGCCGACGCATCGGAGATCAAGAGAGCCTACCGAAAGCTTGCAAAATGCTATCACCCCGACGTCACCACCTCGAAGGAGGGGGAAACCCGGTACAAAGAGATAAACGAGGCATACGAGGTTCTCAAGGACCCGGAAAAGCGAAAACTCTACGACCAGTTGGGTCCTAACTGGCAGGGGGGCCAGGGTTTCACGCCTCCTGGCGGAGGGGTGCACGTGGATTTTGGCGGCGATATGGGGGGATTCAGCGACTTTTTCCGAACCATCTTCGGCGGCATGGGGATGTCTATGAACGACGACATGCTCTTTCATCCCTCGGGACCACGTCGAGGACAAGACCAGGCGGTGACCCTGGAGCTCTCCGTTCGAGACGCCGCCACCGCTCCGATCCGGCGAACCGTGACCCTCCAAGGGCCAAGAGGTCAGAGAAACCTTGAGATCAACCTGCCTCGAGGCATAACCGACGGAAGCAGACTGACCTTGAAGGGACAAGGAGCCCCCTCCCAAAGCAGTGGTCCAAGGGGGGATCTTAAGGTAACTATCCGGCTAGCCCCGGATCGGGATTTCTCCGTCTCAGGGCACGACTTGACCACGTCGGTAACGGTGAGCCCCTGGGACGCCGCCCTGGGGATGGACGCTCTGGCAGTACCCACTTTGAACGGAACGGTGAAGGTAAAACTTCCACCAGGAACCCAGGCAGGGCGTCGGCTTCGCCTCGCTGGCAAGGGGCTACCTCTCCGAGGAAAAGGCTCGGGGGATCTCTACGTGTCGGTTGAGGTTTTTATTCCCACAGATCTGACGGAACATCAAAGAGAACTCCTTCAGAACCTCCGTCAAAAATGGAACTCAACTCTGTAGCGACGCGAATACCAAAGAAGCGATGCCGGACAAGTCCGGCATCGCTTCTTTGGTATTTTTCATGTTATTTTCTAATACTATTTAACCCACTTAGCCATTTTTTCGGGCTTGAGGTTTTCCAGGTACTGATCAAAGTTGAAATCGGAGAGCTGAATGGTCGGCCACCAGTTCGACAGAGCCGGATCGTTGATAAGCTGTGCGAATCCGGCAGAACCATAGCGCATATGAGCATGCTTCTGTCCCTTGTCGTGACCGTGGAACTTTATCATAAGGAGATAGCGATACGCGTTGGAGAACGCATTAACATCGATCCCCTCAAAAGCATACCAGGAAGTACCATCCTTGCAGATCTCACCCCGATATTCGTACGTGACCTTAACAGGGGCGACCCAATCCACCGGGGAGAAGAAGGTGACGGTGTTCCCCGAGACCTCAAGCTTGCTAAAATCAGTGTAGTACATGAGCTTGGTTTTGTCGATAACGTCCTGGACGGAGAAGTCCTTTCCTATAGCTTTACAGGCCTCGGACAACTTCTCGAAGAAGGGCACGGCTTTCTTCTCATTCCAGTATGGAGACCTGCTCAAATGGGTTCCTTCCCAATCCTTGAGAGTGACCTTTTCTGTCTGAGTTTCGGACGCAAATGCTGGGGCCAGACTAAAAAGGGCCAATACAGCTATTAAGGCTACCGAAAGAAACGTGACGCGACTACGACAGAACATACGCATAATGCAAAACCTCCTAAAATTATAGTGTGTACGGGCAAATCACAAAGGTAGTTTATACTAACTTTGTGGCTTGCAGCATATCCTGAACAGATTGTTTGGTCAAGAAGCGTATGACACGTTCTCGATACAAAATTACACGTTTACTCGTCGCTTCTTCGCCGTTTGCCTCGATTCTCGCCGTAGGTGGGAAAAACTACTCCTTCTCCTGAGAGACAACCCATACAGAGAGTGCTTCCAGGCTCGTCAGGACTTGGTTTTGGCCATTCACCTCGACCTCTACACCCCGATCTCGCCCATCGTCCACTCGGCGTATAACCACGTTTGGCATAAAGCCCTTCTCCCTGAGAATCTGACGCTGTTCACCTCCAACGGTCAATCGGAGAATCCGAGCATTCTCCCGAGGCAGGAGCATGGAAAGAGGGATAGAGAGGTGCTCCGGCTCCAGAACAAAGCGGTTCATCGCCTCCACCCAGGGCTGTTCCTGTGAACGGGCCTTGCAGAAAAAGTCTACAAAGGCCGTAAGCCGACGCTCCGATTCGGGGGTGAGAGAGTGTTCTACGGCACAGGCCATTTCCCCGGCAACCTTGTCGTCCACTCCAAGAACCTCGGAGAAGAGAAAGGTCATATGTTGATGACGTCTGTAGGTTTCCAGGGCCTTGTCTCGACCATCCCGAGTCAGTTCAATCTTACCGTAGCGCTGATGCTCCAGAAGGCCGAGCCCTACCATTTTTCGGACCGCCACTACAACAGTTGCCTTTCGCACCCCAAGACGCGCGGCCAGCTCGGTAACTGACGGAACACCGCCCTCCAGTTCAATCTCCAGGACCGTCTCCATATAGTCTTCAATTCTCTCCGTGATGACCATGCTCTCACCACTTTCTGTATGTAAATACAATGTCTATGAGTATACATATAAGTCAAAACTCCGCATCCAGCATACTCAAAGAATTTGCGCATGTCAAATCAAGCTAACTTTTCAATAAAACAGAAAGCTATTGAAAATTTTCCAGCCTGTGTTGTATGATAGCAGCGAAATTCAGTTCTCCCAAGGAGGTTGGTAGCATGAATCAGCCTGACGCCCCAATTAAGCGAAGTCTCGGCAGAATCGTGCTGTACTGTCTACTCCTCGCCCTGCCCATCTCCGGAGCGTTCCTATTGACAGAAAAACGCATGAAAAACCTAGAAGAAGAGGGCAGGATCAATATCATAAAAGTTCAGGACATCCAGAATCTTCAACAGCAATCTCGGCTGATTCAGCATATGTTGAATCGTGTAAAAAACGATGCCCGCTTTTTATCTCGCCTCCCGTCCATAGCCAATATCCTTAAAAAAGGGACAAAAAATGCGCTCACAGAGCAAGTCCTCCTTTCCATGGCAACAACCTATGGAAACTACGACCAGATTCGGCTTATAAATGCTTCGGGCGATGAGGTACTCAGGGTAAATTACGACGACGGATCGCCTCGAGTCGTGCCCCAAAATGAGCTTCAAAACAAGGCCTCTCACTCTTATTTCTCCGACGCCATGACAATTAGAAGCCCCGATCTGATCGCCATCTCCCCTTTCGATCTCAATATCGAACATGGGAAGGTGGAGATTCCGTTCAAACCCATGATCCGCATCAGCATTCCTATCGATGAAGGCGAGTCGCGACTTGGAGTGTTGGTTTTGAATTTCTTAGGAAATAAAATTTTCAAATTAATGGATGAGCTGCGTTTCTCCAGCCGTTCATCTGTGGGGCTGCTCAATCAAGACGGATACTGGCTACAGGGCTTTGATCCCGAAGATGCCTGGGGCTTCATGCTTCCAGAGCGTCTGAACCGAAATATCTTCAACACAATGCCCGATGAGGCTCAAAAAATATACGCTCAGAACTCAGGTCAGTTTCAAACGGAATCTGGAGAACTAATCTCCTTTGCCACTATACGCCCCATGAACACCAAAGAGGGCATCTCCAGTCAGGGGCTGAACTTCTGGAAACTCATTTCCCGGACACCCGCCGAAGTAATCAATGAGCTGCAAATTCGAAGACCTTTCGCCCTAAAATCATTGATAGTCGTAGTTACGATTTTCCTGGCGACCTTATTTGCCTCCGTGTTCCTGGAGGAACGTCGGGTTATCAACAAGCAATTTTACCGAGAGCGCTTGGTAGATAAGGTAACTGGGACGTGGAATCGCCAATACATAGCTGAGTACGTAACCAAACATACCTCGCAGGAGGAGAAGATGTCCCTAGCTCTGGTCGACCTGGGTAATTTCAAAAAAGTCAACGATTTGTTGGGACACGATGTGGGCGACCAGGTGCTCCGCCAAGTTGCCGAAATTTTTCAACGGTGCATCCGCCCCGAAGACCAGCTCTCGCGTCACGGCGGAGATGAGTTTCTTCTCGTGTTTCCAGACACTGACTGCACTACGACAGAGAAGATCATGAAGCGCCTGGCTACGGCGGTCCGACAGGAAGTCCTTCCCGACGGTCCCGTGACGGTCGAGGCCGATTGGGGTGTCGCCCAGGTGAAGAAGGGACATTCTATGAAGGAGGCCACTGTCGAAGCAGATCGACGAATGTACGCCTATAAAAAAGCCAGAAAGGAACGGCAAGGGATCACGGACTGATAGAGATCAAGAAAGATGTAGGTATGGACACCCCTCAATTATGAAAAGATGAGGCCCTGTCGGCCTGGTTATGTTCGCCGCCTCTCGTCCCGTATAGTCGAAGATGATCCAACCTCGGTCATGGTCTATTCGAAGACTCCATCGGGTATGTCGAATTGACAGAGTATAGTCAGTCATATCCCTGAGGAAACGATCCACTTCTCGAAAGATGTGGGCAAAAGCTTCTTTGAATTCTTCCCAGCTGAGGGGAATAACCTGAATCAAAACTCTCACCTCCCACCAATAAAGCATACCAGTCATGGGAAAGGGTCGTCAAGGCGGCTTTTCCGTATATATGCCTATGGATAAATGTCGGTTTTTCTGGTATAAGTGTCTTTGTTTTGCACAATCAACAAATCTTTTGATAAACAGTTGGAGGAGTTTCTGTGATGAAAATACGCACACGCGCCCTACCCCTTGCCTTAGCTGCAACCCTGCTTTTGACTGGATCAGTCCTAGCAGCTGATAAAAAAGCCGATGAGGTTCTGGCTACCGTGGGAAAAGAGTCTGTAACTCAGGCTGACCTCAACCGCGTGGTTGAAGGGGCCCAGCCTAATCAAAGAGCGTATTTCAGCTCCCCCGAGGGGAAACGGGCACTGGTGAACGACATGGCCAACTCGCTCTTGTTCTACCTCTGGGGGAAGGATAATAAGCTCCAGGAGACCGAAAAATTCAAAGAGACCATAGCCGAGCTAGAGAAACGGGTGATTACCGGCATGGCTATGGAGAAAATCCTGAGCGACGTGTCAGTTTCCGAGCAAGACGTACAAACCTTTTACGATGAACACAAGGCCGCCTTTGAGGTTCCTGAGACGGTCAAGGCCAGTCATATACTCATTCAGGTTTCTAAAGACGCTGGAAAGAAGGACTGGGAAGAGGCCAAGAAAAAACTTGTGGTACTTCGCAAGGACATCCTGGCAAAGAAGATCAGCTTCGAGGATGCTGCCAAGGCCAATTCATCTTGTCCATCTAAAGCCAGAGGCGGCGACCTGGGCTTTTTCACCAAGGGCCAGATGGTTCCTGAGTTCGACGAAGTGGCATTCAAGACCAAGGTAGGCGAGATCAGCGCTCCGGTGAAAACACAGTTCGGCTATCACCTGATCAAGGTGACAGACCATAAAGACAGCTCTATTAAGCCATTGGACGACGTGAAGGACGATATTCGACAGCAGCTCCTCCAGCAGAAGCAGCGGGAGACCCTCACTTCTTATATCAAGAAGCTTAGAGAGATGTATAAGGTAACGATCAATCTCCCCGAGCCGGCCTCTTCGGACATCTCGGCAGACGCAGGAAACTAAAAGAGTTCTCTACGAAAAGGCGCCTCCTGATCTTTACGAGGGGCGCCTTTTCGTATATGAGAACTATGGATCGTCGGAGCCACCAACGATTTGTTGAATGAGCCCCTCTAAAATCTGATCCTTTACTTGATCTCCGGCTTCGTCACCCTGTGAACCGCCCTCTCCCGTAGGAATGTCAACCTTTATCCGTATTTTAGGTTCGGTAGTCTCTGAATCTCCAGGTAGAGAGGGAATACTGGACCCCATCGGAGTCTCGTCTTTGATCCGAAGTTCGGAGACCTCAGGGGCTTCTCTGCTACCACCCAGGTGAAGTTGAACTTCCCGAAAATCGTTCCTGGAATAGCCCCCCACGAGCTCTCCCAGTAGATCACTGACCAAAACTCGAGGATCCCTGATCTTGTCCAGAATGGACGCATTCAGGATACTCTTGAGTGCTCCCAAAAAAGAATTCAAGGCCTTGAGATTGACCTCCCCTACACACAATAAATCCAACTCTTCCCCCTTCTGAGAAGTGACAGCGTTACCCCATCGCACAGAGCCACTCGCAGCCACGTATTTAAACACGGGGTCATGAGGCCATGCCGAGGCTCTGCCTCCCGGAAGTATGAAAAGTTCATTGCCGCTCAAGTTGAAGTTAGCCGAGATGTCCCTGATTTTCAGGGGGACACCCTTGGTGACGGACTTGAGTACGGCGAAATCCCGAAACTCCACTGAACGTCCCTTGAGGTAGCCATCGATGTTCATGAGGAAGGCGCGGCCAGCAATGCCCGAGATATCAAGCCTCACGTCCACGCTCCCAGCCATACTCCCCGAAAGATCCGTACAGTCTCTCATCAGAGGAGCCAGATCGGCACTGACCACTGATACCCGCCCCTTCCAGGTTTTTCTGCCAAACGCCACCCCAAGGTCAGCCACGGCCTTTCCTCCGTACACCTGAGCCCGTCCTTCCATAACCCGAAGTTTTTTCTCCGTAAGAGTGAGGGGGATATCAACCGACCGAAGGTGAAGCCCTGCAATAGATATCTCTTCGGAACTCCCCCTGCCCGAGGCATTAAGGCGGCCTCTTGACCAGAGCCCCGTCAGATCCAGATTCACCCGACCGGAACCGACGCCCTCCAAGACAGGGGAGAGGGCTGTCAGGGGCACATCCTTACCTGATGCGACGAACCGAATTCCCCAGGCGCCCTCCTGAGGAACGAGATCACAGGAAGCGACAATACGCCTGTCTCCGAAGAGACTGGAGGCCCGAAAGGAGACATCATCCCCCCGTCTCAGATATCCCCCCAAGTCGGCACTGACAAATGATACGTTCCCCACCTGGATTCGAGGGGCCACTGCTCGAGCGTACAGCTTACTCCGGCCTAAAGGGCCGAGAAGATGAAGCTTGCCCGAAACGGTACCTCCCATGGAGACATCTTTGGGCATAAATCCCCGGATATCCAGACCGTCAACCATTGCCTCCAGATCCAGGGCCCCCTTCTTCTTTCCTGAAGACAGCCGGACCCAGCCACCCCCAGTGAGGGGAGCTCCCCCAAGCTGCCCTTTCATGACAGAGACCAGGCGATCCCCATCTGTATCTAAACGTACCGAGAGGTTCTCCAGAGGAAAGAAGCCCACGTCAATTCGAGGGGCCTGAGCCGAGACGTGGATTTTAGGGGCACCAACACTTCCGGTCAGCGAAAAGCGGGCATCGACGATGCCCTCCCCCTCCAGATCCCCGAGCCCCTGAAAAAGCTCTTTACTCTTCATCTCTCTAAGTTGACCTGAAAAATTCATTGCGCCAGACTTCAAGAAAAGATCTCCCGAAAGAGCAAGTTTTCCACCATATAACGAGGCTATACCCTCACGAACGGTCAGTTTATCTCCGTTCAAAACCAAGTCGAGATGGGGACGGGCCAGAGGAAGGACGTTAACGAAATTGATCTCTTGAGACTTCAGCTTCGCCGTAAGACGTCCGGAACCGGAGCCAATCTGCCGATAGGTCCAGCGACCATCAACACTCCCCTTAAGGGCTAGATTTTCAAGAGAAGGCAGGATGCGAACCAACCCAGCTCCTTGCACGCCCTGCACTGTTCCTCGGAAAGACGTCTTGAGTTCAGGTGAAAAACGAAAGCGACCGGCACCAACCAGAACGCCGTCAGCCACGGACAGAGTGAAAGAAGGCAGCCGAATCAGGCCATCATCGTATTGGATCGTCCCTGTGGCATGAGAGAAAGCGACACCCACGGCCCGAGGCTTACGTATCGTCACGTTCCCGGTAATCGTCGGAGAGGTAGGGATTCGTTGAACGTGAAGGTCGGCATCCACAAGCCCTTCCAGATCCTCGGGAATTCCCAGGCCGGTTGGCAGCAAGTCCGCCTGCACTCCTCGAACCGTCACGTTCAGATCCATGTCACGAGATACCGCGTCCAGCCCTCCCTTCAGGGCAACGGTACCACCCAGGAGAGAGAGAGCTCCGCTTACCTCAATCGCCCCTCCCTCTTGCAATCGACCAAATCCCTTAAGATCGGAGAACGCTATACCTCGGACAGTTCCCCGGGAAACATCCATGGAAACAACTCCCTTCAGGGCATCAAAGGGACCAAAAAGACTTAGATCCAGAGTTCGAACAGATGCCGCCAGATCTTCCGAGAGAGGCATGAAATCAAGCCAGGGATCAAGCCCCAGATTTCGAGCATGAGCGTTCACCTGAATGAGACCAGAGGAACTCAGCCTACCATCTCCAGAGATTAATACATCGCCCGAGGCCCCTCGCCAGTTCACAAAAGTCAAGGTATCTTTATCGATCCGAACAGCCCCAGAGATATCGGGCACGGGCAGTCCCAAGACGGCAAGAGATCGCCCCGATACAATTCCAGAAAGACGAGGGTCTTCAAGATTCCCAGTAAGGCCATAATCCATGGAGAGCTCTCCCTGCACATCCATGGAGCAAAGAGAAGGAAGCAACATTTCCATGCGTTTCAGAGCAAGTGAGAGATCTCCCGAGACGGACAGTTGTGGCAGGAGCTTTCCGGCAAGGCGCATCTCTCCACCAAGAACCCTCACCGACGACGAAACTACAGAGAGAGCCCCTTCATCAGTGCTCACCAGAAGTTGAGCGTTCACTGATAGCCCCTTCCATGCTCCGTCCCCCGAAATAGCCCAGTTTTGCCCTTCCCGAAGAATTTGACATCGATCCACAGACCATTCCAAGCCACTCATGGATCGGATGCGATGCACATCCAGTTGCCCCAGCTCTATTGAGGGAGACGCTTTACCCTTTTGAGGAATTATATGAGACACTCGTTCTTCGCAGATCTGTGTTCCCTCAAGAGAGACCTGTGCCAGTCGCAGGCGTCCCGCCAGGAGAGTCACAAGATCGAGACGGGCAAAGAGACGCTCCACAGTAGCAACTGAGGTTCCCTGGCTATCGGCCAGATTCAGTCCCCGGAGATCATAGCCTCTTAGAGGATTGCCATCGACAGCCTTTATCGATAGAGTTCCGCCATTTAAAACACTCCCTTCTGCCTCAAGAGCTTGTCGGACGATTTCCCCTCCGAAGGGAACTCCGAGTGCCATTGCGATAACGATCAGAATCAAAAGAGCTAAAAGGCCCGTACAAAGTTTCTTTGTCAACTTTTTTCCTCCAAAAACTGTGGATATCGTGGACAAACCTGTGGATAAGTGGTGGGTTGACCTGTGAATTAGCGTTGGACAAAGAGTTATCCACTACATATGTTCTACCTGTTTGATTGAGCCAATCTCCATCTCAGGCCCCCCATATCCGGACACGACCTTCCCCGTCACAGTGACGACCGAGCCTGGACAAAAAAGGCCCGGGGAGAGCGACGATATCACTGGCTGCCTGAGTCGAAGCCGCAAAGAGCTATCCTTCAGGTACACCGTCAGAAAAGCTTTGGTAACAACGGTGCGACTGATCACTCCAGTAACTGAGAGAAAGTGTCCTCTCAATGCAGTAATCTCAGATGAAACCTGAGCTGGAGTATACGCTCTTCTTCGGGCAATACCCCACAACCCCGACCTTGACGATCTTCCCTGGCTTACCCCACGTTCCACCAGATCAAGATGCTCCAAACCGTCTCCCATGGGGAGAGGAAGAGCCAGCCCCATGGCACAAAGCTCCTCAGCCAAAAGCCGTGGTCCTTCGGGACCTGTAAACCATACGTGAGCCAGAGTGCGGCCGTACCGATCAATCCCCCGAATCTCCAACTCCACATCCCGGGAAGCGATCATGGCCACGGCGGCCCGACGGGCCTCCATCCCTAACTCTTCGACACCCCGCACTGGATGATGAAGCTCGGGGGTGTCGATCAACAAGCATCGGACGTTTATTTCTCCATGGGCACATCGCACTCGATAGGTGTCGCCATCAAGCACATCGAGAACTCGGGCCTCATCTCCCCAGAGCTCCCCTCCCCACATGAGCAAGCTTATCGTCAGGACGAGGCAACACACAGCACGTCGGAACACCGCAACGTCCTCCTTTATAAAACTCTTCCATGGGCTTTATATAATACCTTGTCCCACTGAAAAACGGGGAAGGTCTAAAAAGATCAATATCTTGAAACCCCTTTACTAAACCCAGGGCCTCCTGTGACCACAAAGATTCTGTGTAAGAGTCTATGAGAACAGAGTCAAGCCATGGGAAGGGATGGGAGGATTTTCAACGACCATGAACACCAAAGACTAAAAACTTAAATATTTATGAATAAGACTCTATTTAACAAAACATACGCGAAGAATTTTGCCATACGGACACCTCCAAAAACCTACATCCGAGTCTCCCAGCCTCAGGTCTTCCAGGATGGATCTACTTTTGAGCAATACAGGTTCTCAGGCACCCCTCCACAAAGGCATGATGCTCTGACTTCCCCTGGAGTTCTTTGCCGGTAACCATATAGAGACTTTCAGTTATGCAGGGGCATGCTCCTCCAGAAATTGACTTATGAAGCGCTCACGGAAAGGGCCTTTTGTCTGGAACCCCTCGCTGCATAGAGGTTGGGGCTGATATCCCTGATCACGACCACCACGAAAAGGATTTTCTCGAGGAACGATCGTGACCTGTCTCGCCAGCTCAACAGATTAAGAGTAGAAAGAACGTCATCCGCTTTCATACAAGATACGCATCTTTAGTGGCAAAGATCAGTATATGATTGTTATTATCGTGCGTTTTAAAAGGCTGATTTATGCTGACCTTTAACAGTCTTCTTGCCCCTCGACGAACAGACCTCTATACTTATCATGTGAAAACTGACCTCAAGCACCGCACATCGCCACAGAAAGGGAGGAATGGACCATGAATACTGTAGCATTTGTCGTCGCCTACTTGGCGCTGTCGGCTTGCGTACTCTGGCACAGAGAACTGCTGGAAAAGATCCATACGGTCCGTCAGCAAACACAGGGTGATTGATTTCACACCCCACAGGGGTACCGCCCAACACGGTGCCTTTTCTTTTGGGCACCTCTAAAACCTAACATCCGTAATCTCCCAGTCTCAGGGTCGTTTAGAGGTTCCCTTTTGGTATTATCGACCTTCATACCGGCCCTGCTCAGCCAAATCGAGCAGGGCCGGTCTATTGATCAAGAGTACGGTAGATCGCTCCACCCGCAGGAGCCCCCGTTCAGTCATATTGGCAAAGATACGGGACAGGGTCTCCGGTGTGGTCCCCAGAATCGCGGCCAGCTGTCCCTTCGAGCTCTCCAGAACCACAGCATCGGGACTCCCTTGCTTCTCGTGCAGGTATATCAAGTAGGTGGCTAATCGACCGGGCACTTCCTTGAGGGCCAGCCCCTCAATCTGAGTCGTAAGCTGCCGCATCCTCATGGACAAGCTCCCAAGCATCGAGAGAGCCAGTTGAGGCTCCTTACCAATGAGTTCCAAAAAAGTAACCCTGGGAAAGAGCAAAAGCTCGCAGTCGGATAGGGCTTGGGCCGAAGCGGGGTAGCACCCTTCTGAAAACAGGGTGACCTGGGCAAAAAGATCGCCAGGCCGGCAGATACGAAAAATAACCTCCTTCCCCTCTGAAGACATTTTGTAGATCTTGACCTGTCCCGTAACCACCACGAAACAACCTTCCCCAGGGTCTCCCTGAGCAAAGAGGATCTCTTTCTTTCGACGTCGTTTGATCACAGCAACCGAGGCCACTCGTTCCAGAGCCGTCGGAGGAAGGCCCCAAAATCCCGTTATCTCACGAAGCACCTCTGACCTCTCCATCACAAAAACACCTCCTTGTTTTCAACCGTAGGGCACCTCCTGTGCCCTCCCGGCTTGGGACGACATCCGCCTCGCCCCAGTCGATACTTCACGACGGCAGGTCAAAAATACGAACCTCGAATGGGCTCCGTCGAAACCACCTGAGGCGAGTTTCTGAGTTTTCAGAGGTTTCCCGTAGTTTCTTTTTGATCTCTCTCAAGGTAACCGTCATCGTCTTGTCTCATTATAGAACTCAAAGAGAGGCCTCATCCAAGGAGCAAGGAGGATATCGTTATGACAAAAAAATGGAACCACAAAAAAGAAGAATTCCGCATTATGGACGTACGTCAAGCCAAGGGGAACTTTCTTCCCAACCTGTTGAAGACCTGCCGTTCCCTGAAGGTCGGCGATGGAATCTGCATCGTTCAAACCTTCGAACCTGTCCCCCTGTACTCGGCCCTTGCCGAGTTGGGATTTGAGCACGAGACAGAGCGGATCTCGGATCGGGAATACCGAGTCTGGTTCTGCCGAACCCAGGGTGGAACGTCCCTCTACGACAAAACGGGGGACATGCCCCTGAAGCCCACAGCTATCCTGAATTTCAAGAAGGTGGATCAAGATCTGGCGTCCCGGGTGGTGGATTTTTGGCAGCTGATCTGGGGAAAAGAGAACCCAGCCATAGACATGAAAACCAAGCTGCTGCTGTCGTTGACCAATGGCGTTGGAGCTGGTCGATTCCGACAGGCAACTCGGGAGCTGATCAAAACCTACGCCCTGGGAACAACCGTCGAAGAGTTGGACGAGGTATTCTCCCTCATGACTTGGAACGGCGGCATTGGCACCTTCGCATCGGAGATCGGTCCATCCCCTCTCTTTGGGGCTTATCAGCTGATCAAGGACATGGAGAATCGAGGCGTTGACCGATTGACCATAGTAACCAAGCTCACCGAGATCTACGGCGAATCAAATCCCCAGGTCAGCGTAGCCGGCGGCGTCGAGGGGGCCTAGACGATATAGAAGATAGCACATCCATTTAACCGGAAAGATTCACAGGAGGGGAGGATCATTGATGTTTTGCTTTCAATGTCAGGAATGTGCCCGAAACACGGGATGCACCGTTCAGGGAGTTTGCGGGAAAAAAGAAAGCACCGCCATCCTCCAGGACTTATTGCTTTACATCCTGAAAGGAATCGGAATCTGGGGAATGATGGCCAACGAACTGGAGGTGCTTGAGGACCAGGATGGCCAGATAATGGCCGAAGGGCTTTTCGCCACCATTACCAACGCTAACTGGGATGATGATCGATTCGTCCAGATGATAGGCGAAGCCCTGATCCATCGGGATACCCTGAAAAACCGCACTCTCAAAGCATACCGGGAACGTTACGGACGTGATTTCGACAAAGTCGTTCACGACGCTGCGACCTGGATACCTTCCGATCAGGAATCCTTTTTCAGTAAAGCCCAAGAGGTCGGTGTCTTGTCCACAAAAGACGAGGATGTTCGCTCTCTCAGGGAAATGCTCATCATCGGACTCAAGGGGATCGCCGCCTACACCGACCACGCCTCGATTTTGGGATACCGGGATCATTCCATCGAATTGTTCTTTATGGAGGCCATGGCCTCCACAACGGAGGATCGAACTACCGACGATATGGTGAGGTTGATCATGAAGGCCGGAGAGGTAGCGGTTACCTCCATGGCACTACTGGATCGAGCCAACACAGAGACCTACGGTCACCCAGAGATCACATCGGTGAATCTGGGCGTCCGGTCCAACCCAGCGATTCTCATCAGCGGGCACGACCTTCGAGATCTGGAAGAGCTGCTGAAGCAAACCGAGGGAACCGGTGTGGACGTCTACACTCACGGAGAGATGCTTCCAGCGCATTACTACCCATTCTTTAAACAGTACGACCATTTCGTGGGGAACTACGGCAACGCCTGGTGGCAACAGAACGACGAATTCGAGGCCTTCAACGGTGCGATCCTCATGACCACTAACTGCCTGGTTCCCCTCCGTTCCAAAGACACCTACGGCGACCGCCTGTTCACCACAGGCATGACAGGGTATCCCGGAATCATTCACATCCCTGACCGAAAAGGCGACAAACCGAAGGATTTCTCCGACGTGATAGCCAAAGCTAAGGGGTGTCCGCCACCCACCGAACTGGAGACCGGAAGCATCGTAGGAGGTTTCGCCCATAACCAGGTCATGGCCTTAGCCGACAAGGTCGTGGAAGCCGTTACCTCGGGAGCCATCAAGCGGTTCATCGTCATGGCCGGATGCGACGGGCGCCACAAGTCCCGAGCATACTACACCGACGTAGCTGTGGCATTGCCACAGGACACGGTGATTTTGACAGCAGGGTGTGCCAAGTACCGATATAACAAACTGAACCTCGGCGACATCGGAGGTATCCCGCGAGTTCTGGACGCTGGTCAGTGCAATGACTCCTACTCCCTGGCCATGATTGCTCTGAAGCTCAAGGAGATCTTCGGTCTGAATGACATAAACGACCTGCCTATCTCCTATGATATCGCCTGGTACGAACAAAAGGCCGTCGCCGTGCTCCTGGCCTTATTGTTCCTGGGGGTGAAAAATATCCGCCTAGGGCCTACCCTACCAGGTTTTCTCTCACCTAATGTAGCCAAGCTCTTGGTAGAGACCTTCGAAATTAAGGGCATTGAGACCGTGGAAAGCGACGTATCAGCTATAATGGTGGGTTAAAGACGTAAAAAAGCAGGGCCTGAGACGGAACCCAAGCCCTGCTTTTTAACTGCGATATCCATGTACACGTCTTGCTCTGAACCCAATAATTATGTCACGCCTCTTTTTTGGAAGGTCGACATCATTGCATCGGACTCCTCACCGGAGATCACGACCACTCGCTCGCCTAAAAGGGTTTCAGCCGTAGACAGAAGAGTGGCATTACATATTTCAATGATCGCTGGAAGTCCCGGCTCACCTTCAGGACCAGAAAGAAAAAGTTTTTCAAGAGCGTCCCACTGGGCGCATAGGCTTTTTCCCTCTATTGGGACGATGAGGCAGGGTCCTTTGGCTCCGTCCATTTGAACGACTAGGGCGGATTGACAGTTGCCGTCAGAATCGATCTTGCTTCGAGCTACAACAGTCCAACGCCCACCCAGAACAGGCAGGTCTTTAACAGCCTCGCTCAACCTGGGAAGAGGAGAGACCTCGCCTTGACCATCACTCTTTCCTACAAGCTGCCCAACTCCCAGAAGAGGATAATCGGGTGTTCCCGACACAAAAAGCATTATTTGCCTCTGCTCATCAAAAAGCCCCTCCTGGTGTATCCCTTTACGGCAGATCTCAATGATGCCTCGGATAGCGTACAGCATGGCGAGAACCTCGTCATTATCGGGCATACGAAAATCCTGTATAACATTGTCGTATACCAAGGGCTCGGGGCACAACCCCTCCGTTGGCTGACATTCGATGGATTGATACCACTCAATAGCATCTGCGGGCAGAGAGTCCCAGCTACCGATAGTACACGTGAAAAAATGAAGGTTATCCCTGAGCTGTAACGTACCTGAGTTGAAGAGAGACATAAAACCACGATGAAGGGATACCCCCACCTTATTGTTTGCCGGATCCACCGACAAAACAACCAAAAGGGGATTCCGTTCGCCAGGCACAGCGACGAAAAACGACGGCAGTTCCTCATTCTCCAACAGCTCGTGAATGCCTTGAAGTTCGACACAAGCTGTAACTAACGCACGAGCGTTATTTCGATGAAGCTCATCCATAAGCAATCCTCCTCACGGTCATGGTACCCACAAAATCCACCATGATCCGATTATTCTACCCCCTTATCAGCGATCCGTGTACAGCGGCCACGCAGTACTATCTTTGCCAGCCAACGTGAGAACTCAGGAACAGCCAAGATTCTGACTGCTGCGCTTCGAGATCGATTTATCAAGAGTAGTATCGTAACGTTGTTCCTCTCTATATCATTGACAGACATCGTGACCATCCTCAGCTGTCATGGGTTATACTAGAGTCGTGAGCCTGGCTGCAGGCATAGGCACCTATCGGACAAACGGAGGTACAAAGTTGTGAATGAAAAACACACGATACCTCCGGCGGTTCTTATCGCCGGAGGTATCGTCTTAGAACCTCGGGAACTCGGAGTTCGAGATATACTGATAGCAGGCGGCATCATCCTGGCCATGGAACCCAAGATCGATCAGAGGGCTGTCGAAACCCTGTTCCCTGATATCCGCATCCTGGACGTCTCTGGCCTCTTGGTGACACCGGGACTCATCGATCAGCACAACCACTTCAACGGAGCTGGAGGCGAGGGAGGCCCGGCCTTCCGAACCCCTCCGGCCCAGCTTTCCTCCTTTGTACGGGCTGGAATCACCGGGGCTGTCGGGCTCTTGGGTACCGACGGTTTCTCCCGATCCCTAACAGAGCTTCTGGCCAAGGCCCGAGGTCTGGAGGTCGAAGGCTTGAGCACCTGGATCTACACAGGCTCCTACCAGATCCCATCACCCACGATCACCGGTTCAGTGGGACGAGATCTCACCGTGATCGATAAAGTGATCGGTGTCAAAATAGCCCTCTCCGATCATCGGAGCCCCCACCCCACGACGGACGAGCTCCGACGCCTTATATCGGATGTTCGGGTTGCCGGACTTCTTTCGGGCAAACCTGGGGTGGTCTGTATCCACATGGGGTCTGAACCCTCCATGCTGGAGCCTCTTCGAGAGGCTCTGTCTGGTCTGGATATCCCGTGGCGTCATCTTCTGCCCACACACGTGAGCCGTACCAAAGAGCTGCTGGCAGACGCAATCCGCCTGGTAAAAGACGGCGGCTACGCCGACATCACTGCGGATAAAAAAACCCCGGCCGCGATTGAGTCCTTCGTCCGCGCCGGAGCCGACATGGAGCGGGTGACCCTGAGTTCCGACGGTAACGGGAGCATGCCACGCTTCAGCGAACGAGGCGAATTTCTAGGTATGGGAATAGGATCGCCCGATTCGCTTCTTCGAGCGATTCGGACCACTCTTGAGGCCAAAATCGTCTCCCGAGAGACGGCCTTCTCGATGGTCACGGCCAACGTGGCCAAGCAACTGGGTTTGAACGGCAAAGGGCACATAGCTCCAGGATACCATGCTGACCTGGCCGTCTTGAGCCCCGAGCTGGAACTGTATCACCTGATTGGCAAAGGACAGTTCATGATGAAAAACAAAAAAATATTGAGAAGGGGCACGTTCGAAATTTAATCTTCCCTTTTGTGTGTCTTCTCAACCGATTTTGATTAGTAATTTAAAAAATAAACCTCACGTATCGTGATATACAACCAAGAAAACGACCGCTCCTAGCTTTGCGATATCAAGGCATCGATTTTATTTTGATACGGAGAATTGTAGAATGGGGTCAAACGTTCCAGTTCCGAAAGATGACGTTGAAAAATCAGCGTTGGTACCTTTTTTCAACAGTATTACCTTCAGAGTTATGTTGGCTTTTTCCATCGTGGCGTTGTTGCCCGTAGTCTCAATCAGCCCCGTCATGCATGTCATCAACAGCAAGTACGAGCACCAGATAGACAACGAGGTCACCAAGGTCCCTACGGGCATCGCTATCTATCTCAAATCCATTCAAGAGACGGCGAGCATGCTCTCAAAACAGACCACTATTAAAAATTCTGGAACTTCTTTGGTGTCCTACGTACATCTGGAGGCCCAACCTCCAAAAACAAAGTCCGTATGGATCCAAAACTCTATGGCCCTCAAGCCAGGATAATCCACGAAGATTTCAAAAGCTTCGTCCAAAGCAGCCCCTCTATCTCGTTCTTTTCCCTTGGAACAGAGGCCCAGGGCGGATACATGTCGTATCCCATGTCGGATCGTCCTCCAGGATACGATCCACGGACTCGAAGCTGGTATAAGCTCTGCAAAAACGCGCCTAACGGCAAGACCTTCTCCAATCCCCGCGCACCCCAAACGATAGGAAGTCATGCATCAGATTTCGATATTCCCGGTTACGAGAGTCCTAAGACAGGTCTCCGCCGGAAAGAGATAATTTGAGAGGGACAGAACCTTCTGGAACGCTCATTTTGTGCTGTAGTCTACGAATAAGGATCCTGGCTGGACATACATCGGTATCGTGGATGACAAGGAATATACCCTGATGGGACGTGGTCTCAGGGTGTTGATCATGGTGTTGTTTCTCGATGGCCTTGCGGTTTCAATCGTTATAGCTCTTCTTACCACATATCGCCGCCATATCAGAAGAGCAAGCGACATCGCCAGAGGAGATGGCCGTCGGAGTACAGAGCATGGGCCAATCGATCGACGAAGTCCTCAACGCAAAGGAATCTTTAAATAAAACAGCTGAAGAAAATAACCACTTTGCAGATATGATTACCGACGTCTCTTAATCCATTACGACGACGACACAGGAACTCCAACGTCTTTTGGAGAGCTTTACCTTGCAAAAAACGGGTAAATAAATCACTCATTCTGGGGACCAAAAACTGAGACCGGCAACGATCGATACGGAACAGCATTTTTGTCCGTAACGCTCACCCAGGGACAGTCCCTTACGTACATCCGCCAGGGAACCGTTCCATAAATCCCTGCGTAGGCGACACCGACACGGGAAGCTGCGAGAACGTCCTGATCATTTACGGGCTCACCCTCTCGAACGATCAAAGGGGAACTTGGGTCGCTTAGGTCGCTTCCATAGTGGGCTGAGGTCACGGCCAAGGCCGCACAGAGCTTACCAGGACCGTCACAAAGTCGCTTCAGGAGCTGTCCTCGGCGGCGCTTCATAACGGCGATTCCTTCCAAGGGCTTCAGAGCCCGTATAAGAACGGCGTCAGGGCACCCTTCCGGACCAGTTACAGCACAGAGTTGATGGTGCATCCCGTAGACGAAAAAAACATAGGCCCTCCCACCAGGACCGAACATGGCCCTGGTGCGGGGGGTCTTCTTCATGGGCCAGGCATGACTGGCCCGATCATACGCTCCGATATACGGCTCGGTCTCCACGATCCGCCCCGAAACGAGCTGCCCCTCTATCCGGCTCTCCAACACACATCCCAAAAGATCCCGAGCCACAGTAAAACAGGAGCGACCGTAGAATCGAGATGGTAGAATGGTTCCTCGCCCCTCCGCTCTTCGCAAGTCCTTGTCGATAGAGGGCGTCATAGATCCAGCTCCAGAGTTTTCTTACATGAACGAAGAAGCTGATATCGGTCTATGGTAGCGATATTCATAGCTAACCTCCTTAAACCCAATGAAGCGGGGACAAGGGCTTTCCCCTCGCCTCCGCTTCATTATTTTCGATTTTTTCTGAAATTTAGTGATGTCCGGTACCCAGATAAGCGGCCTCAACTTCGGGATTGACCAGAAGCTCTTGAGACGGCCCCTCCATGATCACTCGTCCCGTCTGAAGGACATAGGCCCTATGGGAGAGTTTCAGGGCCTGACGGGCATTCTGTTCTACTAAGAGGATGGTCATTCCCTCGCTGTTAATGATTTTGAGTTCCTGGAAGATATCCTTGATGATGATAGGAGCCAAACCAAGGGAGGGCTCGTCCAGAAGCAAAACCCGGGGGGTGGACATGAGAGCCCGTCCGATGGCCAGCATCTGCTGTTCTCCCCCAGAAAGGGTTCCAGCGTACTGCCTGCGGCGTTCCTTGAGCCTGGGGAAGAGATCGAAGACGTGATGCAGAGTACGTTTGATCTCGTCCCGATCCTTTCGGGGGAAGGCTCCCATCATAAGATTTTCCTCAGTAGTGAGGGGGGCGAAAACCCGTCGTCCCTCCGGGGACAGGGAAACTCCTTGGGCCACCACCTGAAAGCTCTTAAATGACAGAGGATCACCGTTCAGAGAGATGCTTCCCCCCTGACGAGGCACGTCGCCCATGATGGCATTCATGAGGGTAGACTTACCGGCACCGTTGGCTCCAATAACCGAGACGATCTCTCCCTCGTAGACGTCCAGATCCACGCCCAAAAGTGCCTTGATAGCACCATAGCTCACCTGTAGACCCCGAATTGACAGGAGAGGTTTTCTGTCCATCACTCGACCTCCTCGCCAAGATAGGCTTTGAGGACCTCAGGATTACCCTGAATCTCCTCGGGGGAGCCCTCAGCAATGACAGCACCGAAATTAAGGCAGACCACGTGAGGACATATCTCCATGACCAGTTCCATATGGTGCTCAATGACCAGGATAGTCAGGTCGAAATCCCGGTGTATTCCCTTGATGAGACTGTTCAGATCTTGCACTTCCTCGGGGTTCATGCCCGCAGCGGGTTCGTCCAGGAGAAGCAAGTAAGGCCGAAGAGCCAAAGCCCGGGCTATCTCCAAGCGCCTCTGGTGGCCGTAAGGTAAGGTCGTTGCCATACGATCAGCTTCCTTTGTCAATTCAACCCGTTCCAGGAGCTCCATGGCCTCGTCCCGAATAGTACGCTCCACGGATCGCCACCGTCCCAGGTGGGTGGCTGCCTCAAAGAATGAGTATCCATGATGCCTCTGACCAGCGGTCATGACATTCTCCAGAACAGTGGCACCCCCGAAAAGCCGCAGGTTCTGAAATGTCCGGGCGATACCATGCCCCACAGCCTGACAGGTTTGGAGGCCAGTGATATCTTGGTCCTGGACCGTTACATGCCCTGAGTCCAGAGGGTAGACGCCAGTAATGAGATTGAAAATGGTGGTTTTACCCGCTCCATTAGGGCCGATGAGGCCGGCCAGTTCTCGCTCTTGAAGGGAAAACGACACGTCCCGAACAGCATGGACCCCACCGAAGAATTTGTTCAATCCGTCCAGCTCAAGGGCCATGGTCATGACCGATCACCGCCCTTTCTGAAGATACGGCGAAGGAGACCCCGAAACTCCATCTGCCCCATCATCCCCTCGGGCCGGAGAACCATGACAAGCACCAACACAAGACCATAGATGAGCATCCGATACTGGGATATTGGCCGGAAGAGCTCTGTGACAAGAGTGATGACCGACGTCCCCAAAATACAGCCACTCATGGACCCAAGTCCACCAAAGACGACTACAGCGGTCATCTCGGTAGACTTGAGCATGTCGAACATCATGGGTTGAATGAAGGAGATAAATCCAGCAAAAAGTCCACCAGCCAAGCCACAGTACAAGGCCGAGATGGACAGGCTGATGACCCTGATCCGGGCCACGTTGAAACCCAAAAGAGCCGCAGCCACGTGATCGTCCCGGCAGGCTTTCAAAGCCCGGCCTAAACGACCATCGATAAGACAGAAGGCAAACACTGCCAGAACCACAAAAAACCCAAAAGCCACAGGCAACGTAGTGAAAGTATCGATCCCAGCCAGCCCTCGAGCGCCATTGGTGAGGCTCTGCCAGTTCTCCAAAATGAGCCGGATGGATTCGGCCAGACCGATGGACACGATGGCGTAATAGTCTCCCATAAGCTTGAGGGTTGGTATCCCAATGAGACAACCTACGAGCATAGCCACGCCCCCTCCGGCTAAAACCGCAGGAAACCAGGCAACTCCGTAGTCCAAGGTGAGGATAGCCGTGGTGTATGCACCCAAAGCCAGATAGGCCGCATGCCCAAGAGTGAAGATACCTGTAAATCCGGTAAGAAGGGAGACGCCCATAGCTGCCATGGCGTTGATGAGCAAGAGGATAAGGATGCCCTCCATATACGCAGACATGGCTACACCTTCTCCTGGATGTCTTTACCGAACAGCCCGCTGGGCCGAACGATCAAGGTAAAAACCAACAGGGCGAAGACGACTAAATCCCGAAGCTGACTGGAGAAAAAGCCAGCAGTCAACATCTCGGAGAGGCCTAAGATCATACTCCCTAGCACAGCACCAGGCAGAGAACCAAGACCACCGATGACCGCTGCGACAAAGGCCTTGATGGTGATCATCCCCAGCTGGGGATACAGAGTGTACCGAACCGAGAGGAAAATCCCCCCCACAGCAGCCAGAAGCCCAGAGACGAAGAAAACCAGGGATATAAGCTTACCCGTATTGACTCCCATGAGGCCAGCGACCGGAAGATCGCAGGCCGCAGCACGAATAGCCAGCCCCCACTTCGTTCGAGAGAGAAATATCTGTAGTCCCCCCAAAAAAATGAAAGCCGTCGCCAGGGATATCAGGTCCAGGGCACTGGTGGTCGCTGTACCAAAGAGATGAACGGGCGAGGTCGGGATCACCGGTGGCAGAGCCCGAAAACGCCCCCCCGCCACGATAACGAATATATTTTCAATAACGATACTCATACCCATGGAAGCGATGAGGAGGTACAAAGTGATGGAGGTCCGCTCCCGTATGGGCCTATAGGCCAGTCGCTCGGTAAGCACAGCAGAAAAACCAGCTCCAACCAAGGCCCCCAGACCAGCAAGCCAAATATTAGCTCCGGCCGATTTTAGGAGAAAGTAGCACAAATACCCTCCAATTATGAGAAATCCACCATGGGCGAAGTTTGAAAACATCAATATTGAGTACACCAAGGAGTAACCGACAGCGATCAGAGCGTAGATAGAGCCCAAAGACAGCCCGTTGATCACCTGTTGCACAAATGTTGCCACGAACCCTTCCTCCTCTAGTATCGTCACGAGAACAAAGACGGGGGGTACTTACGCCCCCCCGTCTCAACAGGAATCACGAAGAAGCCGTCTATTCGGGTCTGATTTTCTTAAAGAACTGTCCTCGACCCTCTTTGGCGACAAGGACGATCCCGTCTTTGTCCAAGGGGTTGTGGAACTCGTCCATGGTGATGACAGCGTGATGAAGCTGTAATTCCTTTGTGGTAGCCAAAGCCTGAGCGATCTTCACAGGATCGTCCGAATCTGCCCTATCGATAGCGTCAAAAAGCCAGTACATGGCGTCATATCCCAGGATGCCGTTGACGAATTCCTTACATTGGTCGTTATATGTAGCTTTGTAGTCAGCAAAGAACTTGGCCATGCTGGGATCGCTTGGTGATACGTGGTTGATCCAATAGGAGTTTTCCATAGCGTCTCCAGCGATCTCCCACATAAACTCAGCGTATCCATCGCCACCTACGAAGACGAGATCGTTCATACCAAGCTCCCGAGCTTGTTTCATGATGAGAGCCATCTCCTTGCCCATGTTAGGCAGGACCAGCACATCGGCTCCAGAGTCCCTGATCTTGGTAAGTTGCGCACGAAAATCCACGTCCTGACCGCCCTTGAATGCCTCGTCAGCTACGGTCTCTCCACCGTAGTTCTTGAAGCTTTTGATGAAGAATTCCCGAAGCCCCTGAGCGTAGTCGCTGGCGATATCGTAGAGCACGGCCGCCTTGGTTTTACCCAGTTCTTTTGCAGCAAACCAGGCGATCAACTTGCCCTGATACGGATCGGTGAAGCAGATTCGGAAACTGTACGGACGAACCTTGCCTCTGCGGTCCACTGTGACCATGGGATTGGTGGAGACCGTTCCGATCTGGGGCACCTTGCCCCGATTTACCAGCGCCGCCGTGGCGATGTTGATGCCGCTGGCGTTGGAGCCCACAATGGCTGAGACGTTGTCCTCCTCTATGAGACGACGGACGGCATTTACAGCATCTTCCTGACGCCCCCGAAAATCGTACACGATGAGCTCGATTTTTTTGCCGTCGATACCACCCTTAGAGTTGATCTCATTCACGGCCAGCTCAGCCGTGCGTTTCTCGGTCTGGCCGTAAGCCGCCCAATCACCGGTCAGCGCCGCCAGATAACCGATTTTAATGGCCTCTCCCGCCATGGCTCCCATCGATACGGTAAGCCCAAGGACGACAGACAAGCACAGCTTAGCGAATATTTTCACTTAAAATTCCCCCTTCAAACATGAATTTTACACGTCCAGCCCTGCCCTTAGTGGAAAAGGCTACTTACGAAGCAAAAGAAGCAGCGGCGCAATCCAAAGGGCACTATAGCCTAAAGGCGTAGAGACACATCCACCACTGATGGTCGGGTCACTCTTGGTCGTGAAGGTACAGAAGGTCGAGAGCCTCGCCGAACCGTTCCTTCCCCAAGCAACAACACGCCAGAAATACTTAGTCCCTTCCTCCAAGTATACGTCCGCCAAGGTGTTATCATTGGTGTAATACCCAGGTACTTGTTTGACGGTCCCGGCGCTGCTGCCAAAATAGACGGTGTAGTGGTCTGCGTTTATATACCCCTCCTCGGTGGACGCATAGGTCCACAGAAGAGTTTGCGATCCATATGGAACATCCGTAGCACCATCTGGCGGATAGACAATCTCAAACTCTCCGGGGGGCGCTGTAACCGTAGTGGTAAAACTCCATATACCAGAAAGGAGATCGCCGCTTACGGTATGGGCCGTGACCTGCCAGTAATAGGTCGCCCCCTCTTCGGTAACCACGTCTGCCATGGGAGCTGACGGGTAAGGAAGGGGGACATCCGTCATAGAGGCAGCGCTCCCTCCAAAACGAACATCATAGCTTACGGCATCACCCGAAACGGCCTCCCAGATAAGGGTCACGGGGCCAGCAGGGACATCCATAGCCTCATTCGTGGGATTAATGGCATCGAGAGGATCGGCTCCTCCTGCAGAGACGATTCCCAGGGTCAGGATCAGGGCGAGAAATAACGTGATGAGAGGGGTAGAACGTGTCATGGTTTCTCCTCTTTTCTGAAGTGGTGTTTTGTAGAGACAAAGCTCCCATTTTTTTATTATACCAGCAGATGACCAATCAGATCAATGTGTGCGTTGCACTTATACAGGTTTTCCTCATCTCAGGGCGGAAACCGCCCTGACGATCTTATCCAAGCCCTCCCGTAACAGAGCTCTAGGCGTAGCAATGTTAAGCCTGGCGAACCCCTCCCCTCCTGAGCCGAACATGGCGCCGCTGTTCATGGCCACACCAGCATCCAGAAGGAAACGTTGAAGAGCCTCGGGTTCTTTTTTCAAGGATCGAAAGTCCACCAATGGCACGTAGGTTCCCTCGGGACGAACCAAAGTAATGAAAGGAATGCGCTTTCTGAGCGTGGTCTCCACCTCGTCAAGGTTACCCTCCAGATACCGAAGCAAGGCCTTAAGCCAGGGTTCGCCGTAACGGTAAGCGGCCTCGAAGGCATTAACAGCCATACAGGTTCCCCCCTCCAGGCTCATGGCCTCGGCCAAGCGATCATAGCGTGCTTTCAAGTCCGCATCGGGAATAACGACGGCCGACGTCTTGAATCCCGCGATATTGAAGGTTTTGCTCGGAGCCATGAAGGTCACGGAACGCCGGGCGATCTCGGGGGAGAGCGATGCTATGGGATGGTGACGAAAGCCGCTGTAAACGACGTCGGAATGAATTTCATCGCTGATAAGGATCACGTTATGACGCAGACAAAGATCCGCCACAGCTGACAAATCACCCTCAGTCCACACCCGACCTGCCGGGTTGTGAGGACTGCACAAGAGCAGCCCCCTGGCACCCCGAAGTTTCTCGTCTAAATCATCTAAATCCATAACGAAGCGACCATCTTTGTAGAGCAGAGGGTTCAGGACAGGCTCCCGACCGTTCAACCGAATCTGTTCCTCAAAGTGATGATAGACCGGTGGCTGGATAACGACAGAATCTCCCGGCTCGGTCAGAGCCTTCAGGGTCAGAGCCATGGCGGTAACGATCCCCGGCGAGTGCGTAATCCAATGTCGCTCGATCTCCCAGTTATGACGGCGATTGACCCAATCTATAAAGGCATCGTACCATCCGTCAGAGTAGCGAGTGTAGCCAAAGATCCCATGCTCCACTCTATTTTGCAACGCCTCTATTATCTGAGGTGGAGCCTTGAAATCCATGTCGGCTACCCACAAAGCCGTCAGATCCTCACGACCGAAGACTTCCTTCATGCCATCCCACTTGGTACAGTTGGTCCCTCGCCGATCCACGATTTGATCAAAATCGTATGTCTGCATATATTCGATCAACTCCTCACATATCCGTCTTTGTGTCCATAAATTGTAATTATATCTCGAACAGGAAAAAACCGTTACCCCTCCCCTGTAAAACGTTTTTACCGTAGAATGATTCCAGAAAGAGATTTACAATTGTCACATTCGTTTTTTTGGGGGATTGATACGACGTGGATACAGCTCATTTTTTTCAGATTCTCGGGGGATTGGGTCTCTTTTTGTATGGAATCAAGCTTATGAGCGATTCACTTCAGGACCTGGCCGGTGATCGTCTTCGACAGCTCATCGCCTCGCTCACAAGCACTCCAATCAAGGGTGTTCTCATCGGAACCCTGGTCACTGTACTCATTCAGAGCAGCAGCGGCACCACGGTGATGGCGGTCAGTTTTGTTCAGGCCGGGCTCATGACCCTGAAGCAGGCAGTAGGGGTAATTATGGGGGCCAACGTAGGCACCACGGTCACAGCCCAACTCATCGCTTTCAAGATAAAGAACTATGCCCTGCCCATCGTAGGGATAGGAATGATTCTGGCCGTTTTCGGAAAGACGAAAAAACAGAAGTATCTGGGCAACGGTATGTTAGGCTTTGGATTCCTTTTCATGGGCATGACGACTATGGAGGGGAGCATGGATTTTCTCCGGAATCGCAAGGATATTTTTCTAGCCTTCAGCCGAAACCCCATCCTTGGCATCCTTGCCGGAACAACACTCACCATGCTTATTCAGTCGAGCTCGGCCACGGTAGGACTCACGATAGCCATGGGCACCCAAGGGCTTCTTCCCCTCGGCGCTGCCATTCCCATTCTTCTTGGAGACAATATGGGAACTACAATCACAGCCGTTCTGGCCTCCCTGGGTTCCAACCGATCAGCTAAGCAGGCAGCAGCATCCCACGTGTTTTTCAACCTCATAGGGGTCTGTATCTTCCTGGTTGCATTGCCTTTATACAAACACGTAATCCTAGCCACATCTTCAGACATTGCCCGACAGATCGCCAACGCTCACACCCTCTTCAATTTGACCAACACCCTGATTTTTCTTCCCTTCGTGACACCCTTCGTGGGCGTCATCAAACGTATCATCCCATCCTCGGAGGAAGCTCATTCAGGTCCTCTCTACCTGGATGCACACCTTCTGGAAGCTTCCCCGGCGGCCGCAACCGACGCTATACGCAAGGAAGTCCTCCATCTCGGTCATATCGCCCTGGAGATGCTGGATGACGTTCATGCAGGCTATACCAAGGATGACCCCAAGATGATTGACCAAGTAAACCAAACAGAAAAAGTCGTTAACGATATGACCCATCGGATCGCTGCGTATGCTTCCGAACTCTGGGAGCGACACATCTCCAGTGAGCTCTCTCAGGTTCTATCGTCCTACGTGAACGGCCTGGGGGATATCGAGCGTATCGGAGACCATGCCCAAAATCTGATGGAGACGTACGAGTATAAGCGAGAGAATAAGCTCAGTTTCTCAGAAAAAGGCATGTCCGAGTTCAACCAGATGTACCAGTTGGTTCGAAGTTCTCTGGCCCTCAGCTTGGAGGCCGTTGAGACCGAGGATCTGAAGAAGGCCAACTACGTCGCGGAGATCCTGGAAGAAGAGGTGGATGACATGGAACAAAAACTTCGAAAAAGCCATATCCGCCGTCTCAACGAGGGCTCATGCAGTCCTTCAGCTGGCGTGGTGTTCATCGACATCCTAAGCAATTTTGAACGGATCGGAGATCACGCCCACAACTTAGCCATGATCGTTCGGGACATGACCCGTATCCGCAAAAAAAGAGGTTAGGCCTTTCGCCTGGTTTTTTTGATGGTCTTTCGCCCCTTGGGACGGTTTCGAATGTATATTACCCGGGAGTGACCGTCACTTTGGACCCTCTCGTCAACATCGAAAATACCTATGGCCGAGGCCAGTTCGCCGAGCTTAGTATACCCGTAATTTCTGGGGTCAAACTCGGGGGACTGTTTGGCGATATTACTCCCCACGGTTCCCAGCTGAGCCCATCCGGCGTCGTCGGAGGCCGCCTCTAAAGATGTTCGCAGGAGATTTACCAACTGGGTGTCACCTTTGAGCTCAACGGATGTCTTGCGTCGGATAGCCGGCTGGGCATCCTCTTTGATGATGATGACTTCAGTGTAGATAAACTTGTCACAGGCCGAGACGAACGGCTTAGGAGTCTTCTTCTCCCCGAAGCCATAGACCGTCAGACCAGCCTCCCGAATGCGGGCAGCCAATCGGGTGAAGTCGCTGTCGCTGGACACAAGACAGAAGCCGTCAAAGCGATTGGTAAACAAGAGATCCATGGCATCGATTATCATGGCACTATCTGTGGCGTTCTTGCCAACAGTGTACCGAAATTGCTGGATGGGCTGGATGGAATGTTCAAGAAGAACGCCCTTCCATCCCCCTAGGTTCGGGGTAGTCCAATCGCCATAGATGCGCTTGACGCTGGCAACACCGTACTTGGCTACCTCAGCGAGCAACCCCTCGGTGATGGCTGGTCTGGCGTTGTCCGCGTCGATGAGAACCGCCAGACGAGGTTGAGATATGTCGGTTTCGCTCATGGTGAGTTCCTCCTTTCCCGAGGTGCCCCAAAGCGCCTCTGCCTTAAAATTAACTTTATATGCTGATCGTTTAGAAAACTACCACTACACAGCCATGTTCTTTGGGCTCCAAGAAGCAACATTGACGGATTGTGTTTTTTCTTTGAGTCAGTATACGATCTTTTGGCCAATCGTCCAACAAGAGAGCGTGTTGTGGATAATGTATTATTGTACATACACAAGGCCTTGGATTTGTTTTTAAATTTATTATGTCGAGCTCTGTACCAAGAAAGGACGAATGCCATGAACAGACTGTTTTCTCCCATACAAATCGGTCCGATCACCCTGCCCAATCGCATTATCCTGCCACCTATGTGTCAATTCGTAGCCAAAGACGGTAAACCAACGCCATGGCACATCATTCACTACGGTCAGATGGTATGCTCTGGAGCGGGACTGATCATATTGGAAGCCACGGCGGTATGCCCTGAAGGAAGGATCTCTCCTTTCGACCTGGGGCTATGGTCCGACGAAACCGAGGAAGCCATGGCCCATTTACTGGCAAGCATACGGCCCTACGCCTCCATGCCTCTGGCGATCCAACTGGCCCACGCCGGACGAAAAGGATCCTGTAGCGCACCGTGGGATGGCAGCCATCTCATCACCCCTGAGAACGGAGGCTGGGTCCCGGTGGCTCCATCGCCTCTTGCCTATGGTCAAGGAGCTCCCCTCCCATCAGAGCTTTCGGAGGAGAAGATACAAGACGTGATTCAAGCTTTCACAGATGCCGCCTATCGGGCAGACCGTTTGGGATTCGACGCCGTTGAGATCCACGCAGCTCACGGCTATCTTCTCCACCAATTTCTCTCATCTCTAAGCAATCGCCGTCACGATCGATTCGGAGGTTCGCTGGAAAATCGGATGAGGCTCACCCTGGAGGTTCTCCGATCGGTTCGGAAGGCGGTTCCTCACAGCGTGATAGGCGTCCGTATCTCGGCCACCGATTGGGTGCCTGGAGGATGGGATCTGGACCAATCGACCACCTTGGTCCGACAACTTCGACATCTAGGTTGCGACTACATCCACGTCTCAAGCGGTGGTCTCTCGCCCGAGCAGATCATATCTCTTCACCCAGGATACCAACTCCCTTTCGCTTCAAGAATTAAGGCGGATACCGGTTTGCCCACCATTGCCGTCGGCCTTATAACTCAGGCGGAACACGCCGACTCCATCGTATCTACGGGGAAAACCGATATGGTGGCAATCGGGCGAGCCATGCTATTCAATCCCCGATGGCCCTGGCACGCTGCGGCTTGCCTTGGTACGTCAATTCAAGTTCCAGAGCCCTACCGTCGATCAGCCCCTTCGGCGTTCCCTCGCTTGTTTCAACAGTAAATGCGTCCGAGTCTCCCAGCCTCAGGTCGTTCCGCCAGAACCCTGTTGCCCCAGTCGATACTTAACGACGGCAGGTCAAAAATACGAACCTCGAATGGGCTCCGTCAAAACGACCTGAGACAAGTTTCTGGTTTTTTGGAGTACCCTGAATTCAAAAGCGAGTTTTATGGGTGTGGCATCCACAAGCCCACTTCCCGTTCAGACCATGTTCTCTGGACGGACAAGCCGATCAAAATCCTCACCCGAGAGAGCTCCTGAGGAGACAGCGGCCTCCCTGAGAGTGAGACCTTCTTCATGAGCTTTTTTTGCGATGGCAGCCGACCGATCATAGCCCAATGTCGGCGTCAAAGCGGTGACCAACATGAGGGATCGGTCCCGTGTCTGGACGATTCGTTCCTCGTCGACCTCAAGTCCTGACAGGCACCTTTTAGTGAAGGAATCAACCCCGTCGGACAAAAGCCGCAGCGACTGAAGCACGGCGTTGATCATCACAGGCATGAACACGTTCAGCTGAAAGTTCCCCTGGCTTGCAGCCATACCCACCGCAACGTCGTTTCCCATGACCTGAACCGCGATCATGGTCAGAGCCTCGGCCTGAGTGGGATTAACCTTGCCGGGCATAATGGAACTCCCTGGCTCATTGGCTGGGATAACCAGCTCGCCCAGACCGCACCGAGGACCGGAAGCGAGCCACCGAACGTCGTTGGCAATCTTCATGAGGTCGGCCGCCAGCGCTTTGAGAACACCGTGAAGGGCTGCCAACTCGTCTTTGCTCGTGAGGGAATGAAATTTATCCGGTGCTGAACGAAAATCGATCCCTGTCAGGTCTCCCAGCTCCTGAGCCGCCCTTTCTCCGAACCCATCAGGGGCATTAAGGCCGGTTCCTACAGCTGTCCCCCCCAAAGCCAGGTCCTTGAGGTATTCCACAGCGCTGAGAAGCATGGACTCGCAGCGCTCGATCATACGAACCCATCCGCCTATCTCCTGACCAACAGTCACCGGTGTGGCATCCTGGAGATGGGTTCGGCCAATCTTGACCAGGTCAATATACCTCGTGACCTTCTCCCGGAGGACCGAAACCATGGCCTCCAAAACAGGACACAGACGACGCTCAACAGCGAGCACTGTGGATATGTGCATAGCAGCGGGGAAGACATCGTTGCTGCTCTGGCTCCGGTTTACGTGATCGTTGGGATGGACGTCCAACCCCGAGGATCTCCTGGCAAGGTGAGCCAAAACCTCATTGACATTCATGTTGGTCTGGGTACCGCTGCCGGTCTGCCACAAAGAGAGAGGAAACTGATCCTTCCAGTTGCCTGAAAGAACTTGATCGGCAGCCTCGACGATAGCCCGCCCTCGATCCTGATCCAGAACCTGGAGTTCAACGTTGACCGAGGCTGCAGCTTTTTTGATCAAAACCAAGGCCTCAATAAGCTCCGGCGGCATGACCTCTGTTCCTATAGGAAAATTATCCAGGCTCCTCTGGGTCTGAGGGCCCCATAGTGCATCATGCGGTACCATAACCTTTCCTAGTGAGTCTTCTTCCGTCCGCCATCCCACGCCGATCACATCCTTTCAAGGGATATGCGTATCATACATAGTATCCTTTGGTATTATATGCTCTATAATAGCAGTACGTACACGAAATATTGACGGGGGAAGAAATGAAGATGACAGACAAAACGTTAATTCGCTTCGGGGTGGCGGTACCTGAGAAGCTGCTTCGTGATTTTGACCGCCAAGTTGAGGAGAAAGGCATTCCCAATAGATCCGAGGCCTTGAGACAACTTATACGGAACTCCATATCGGAACGACGATGGGCCCAAGGAGAGGGAGTTGTGTACGGGTCTTTGACTATCTCGTACAATCACCACGCCCGGGAGGTAAGTTCTGTTTTGACAGATGTTCAGCACAATTTCGGCGATGTCATTATTTGCACTAATCACGTTCATGCTGACAACGATCACTGTCTTGAGGTGATCATGGTCAAGGGCAAGGCCCACAGAGTGAAGAGCCTTGTGGATCTTCTCTCTGGAGTGAAGGCGGTCAACAACCTCTCGCCGGTCATCACGTCAATTTTATGACTCAACTTAAAAACACAATACAGGGACGCTGAAAATTCTTGGCGTCCCTGTATTGTGTTCGACTCTCTGGTTTATTGTTTCAGAGCGACGACCTCTATTTCCACCTTAGCGTCCAAGGGAAGTCTGGCAATCTGCACTGCGCTTCTGGCCGGGCACTCGCCGCTGAAGAACTTTTTATAGATCTCGTTCATTACGGCAAAGTCATTCATATCCTGTAGAAAAACCGTGGTCTTGACCACGTTGTCCAGCGAACTTCCTCCGGCCTCCAATACAGCCGACACGTTCTTGAGAGCCAGCTCTGTCTGCCCTTCGATTGTATCGGCAAAGACCTTTGTTACCGGATCCATGCCGAGTTGTCCCGAAGTATAGACAAAGGTCTCGGTCTCAATTCCCTGGCTGTAGGGCCCAATAGCTCCCGGTGCTTTGTCCGTAACGATAGCTTTTCTCATAGGTAAATCTCCTCCTGCTCTTTGAAATATTTCGGCTCTCTTCATGCTCGCCAAAGATCACCGAACTTCCTCACTCAGTTTTTGGGGAACCTCTAAAAACTCAGAAACTCGCCTCAGGTCGTTTCGACGGAGCCCATTCAAGGTTCGTATTTTTAGTCTGCCGTCGTGAAGTATCGACTGGGACGAGGCGGATGTCATCCTAAGCCAAGAGGGCACAGGAGGTGCTCTCTGAATTTAATACATAGTCCGATCAAATTTATAGAAGAGCCGCTCCAAGCTTATTATAACATCTCAGAAGGGAACACCAAAGCTTGCTCCAGCGGGGAAGTCTCTCTCCAAACAAAATTCCCGGATAGCCCGAAGAAAATCCCCGACAGTCATGACGGCCTGGTCTTTTTCGTGGTTTGATCTCCAAAGACGTGTTTCACTCTGTTTCGGAAAGAAGCTTTGCTGTTTCAGGAACTTCGGTGTTTGAGTATAACCGGTGTTGTGCGATCCTAATGCCCGGGAAAAGAGCTACCTTTCAAAATCGGGAATAAAATACGTACGACATGGTACTATAACATCCAGACCTACGGAACTATATCGTCATCGGGAGGATTTATACATGACCCAATCTAAACTTGTTTTTTTAGCGGTATTGACTCTTGCTCTCCTTCAGTCCCCTCAGGCTCGCTCTCATGAGTTGGGACAAAAACTGTTCGATGAATTTCTAAGAAAAACACACCCTCAAGAGGCCGAGATGATCCTGGACGGAGAGCCAGAGGAGTCCGGTCGGGTCCGGCATATCTATCTAGACCTCCGAGATGCCGAGATCGGCGGTGTTATCGTAGATCAGATCGTTATCGAAGGCTTGGATGTCCTCTTCACCCCCCCTGATACGTGGAACACCGAGAGTGCCGATGTGCTCTCAGCCCTATCCACCAACGCCCTGACGGTGATTCGAGAACAGGACATCAACGATCACTTGAAGCAAAAGGAGTTTGGTAAGGACGAGCGATGGGATAATATTCAGCTTGATTTCTCTCCGGGGCGGGTTTACGCTCGAGGAAACTACCTGGCCAACGCGCTTTTTATAAAGCTGAATATCCTCATTGAGATAGATGGGACTTTCAAGGTAACCGGTGGTAAGCAAATATGGTTGGACGACTACACTCTCAAGGTCAACCGTGCGACGATCCCTGACGGCCTGACCGATCGGGCTATATCCAAGATCCAGCCTATCCTTGACCTGAGAAAGTTTATATTCCCAGTCCAGTTAGAGAAGGTGATCCTCACCGACGAAGCGGCCCTTATCGAGAGTATCCGTCGTCCTCATCCTTTTGAGGGAATTCGATACAAATATAAAGCCCCCTTAGCTCACCTGTGACACAAAACCCCTGGGGTGTTACAATGCCATTCAACGGCTTTCGTCCAAGCAAGAAAAAAGGAAGGATATGCCCATGGAGCTTACAGTAAACTCCTCCGTATCGTCGAAAACGAAGGTGTCCCTTCTGGCTACAGGTCACCTGGTCAACGATCTATACGCTGCTTTCCTTGATACCTTCCTACCGACAATGGTTCGAAACCTGGGATTTTCCTACGTTCAAGCCGGTATCCTCACATCTCTGTCAGGAATTATGCACGTTGTTTTCCAGCCGATCATGGGGCACGTGGCTGACGGGCACACCAGACCGTGGCCCATTATGTTCGGTCCCATAGCCACAGCCCTGGGGGCCTCCCTCATCCCTCTGTCCAGCAGTTATACAATGGCCTTGAGCATGGTGGTCCTTTGGGGTCTGGGAACAGCGTCTTTTCACCCCCAGGGTCAAGGCTCTCTGGGATACATAACACCTCCTCAGGATCTTGCCTTTGCCATTTCGTTATTCGGCCTTGGAGGCATGTCGGGGGTGACTGTCAGTTCTCTGTACGCCGTTGCTCTTTATCGCTTTCTTCCGCATTGGGTCATACCTCTTGTGGCGGTTACACCACCAATACTTTTGGCCTGTGTGTATTACCGCATTATGCCTCAGATTCGAGAATCGTCTGACGAGCATATAAATACTGCAGAGGATGGATTTATTAAAAACCTTGTGGGAGTTTTTCGGCTGGTCTATCCCATATGGATCGTGACGTTCTTGAGGGATTGCTCTAAAAGGGGGCTTCGGTTTTTAATTCCCTTGCTGGTGACGGCCCACGGCGGATCGATGACTCAAGTCGGAACCCTCCTGTTTGCTCTGTCCCTGAATTCAGCCATCGCCCCTCTGATCGTTGCACGAATTGCTCTGAAAGTGGGAAATGTTCCGGTGGTTCGGGCTATAATCCCCTCAGCGGGAACGCTGCTATGCGTGGCATGGCTCGTTGATTCCTCTTGGAGTATCCCCCTGTTCGTCATCGGAGGAGCCTTACTAAGCTCTTGCTCGCCGGCCACAGACGCAATGGCCCAAAACTTGGCTTCCAAGCGTCGCAGCACCGCCAGCTCGATCATGATGGGGTTCTCTTTCGGCCTGGGAGGGGCTGCTATGGCACCTTTGGGGTGGCTCTCGGATCAGAGCGGACTTCGAGCTGCCCTGGGACTCGTGTCCTTTTTACCTTTTCTTGCCGTTCCAACCATGATGTTCCTGTGGCCTAAAAAAGGCATAGCCTAATATTTTTTAACAAAAAGGAGAGATTATATGTCGTACAAAGACTGGTTCCCCCGGGGAAGCGGCGATTGGTTCGATCAGAGAGGCAGCAACGATAGGTCCCAACCGCCCAAGTTTAAACTCCCCATCAGTAAGCCCGTCCTCATCGCTTTGGTTATCGTTGCTTTAATCATCGTCGTCGTCCAGGGTTCTGCGGGATTTCTCACCGAAATCTACTGGTTTCAAGCCCAAAAACTAAGCTCCGTATTCTGGACAACGCTTATTTCTCAATGGGGTTTATGGCTAACCGCCACCATTCTTTCAACGGTGATTTTTCTGATCTCCTTCCGTCTGGCCCAGAGACGAGCCGGATCCATCTCTCTTCCTGATGAGCTGGCCCAGCTCATCCCCCTTCGTTCTCCCAAGGCTGCTCTGCTGGTTATTGCGGCATCAATAATCTTGGGCGTCATTACGGGCAACGGTGTCCGAGGACAGTGGGAGGTTGTTCTACGATTTATACATGCCACATCTTTCGGAGTAACTGACCCCATCTTTGGACACGATGTGGGACTCTACGTCTTCGGGCTTCCGTTCTACCATATGCTCCACGCCTGGCTCATGCAGCTTTTGTTCCTTTGCCTGGTCGGATCGGCTGCTATCTATGTGCTCACACTCCTGCCCAAGTTCCAGCTCGAACGCCGAATCATCGTCCCCACGCCCATCCGGGGACACCTCCTTTCATTGGCCGCCTTATTGGCCTTGAACTGGTCCTTCGGGTACTGGCTTGAGCGTTTCAATCTGTTGTACTCTACCAGGGGAGTCGCTTTCGGAGCCAGCTATACCGACATCCACGCCGATCTTCTGGCACTGAACGTCATGACCGTTCTTTCAGCTATGGTGGCTGTCCTGCTTCTCCTGGGAATCGCAAAAAAAACATGGAAATACTCGGCTTTCGTGATCGGTGCCCTCTTCGTCTCCAATATCCTCCTGAGAGGTGTCTACCCAGGGCTCATCCAAAAATATGTAGTGGTCCCCAACGAGCTCGTCAAGGAGACCCCCTATATAGAGCATAACATCACCGCTACGGTGGAAGCCTACGGCCTCAAGGACCTTTCTATCCTGAAAGTGGAGCCTGATAAAACGATTACTCAGGCGGACCTGGAGGACGACACGGAGACCTTGACCAACATTCGGTTATGGGAATACAGCCCCCTGCTCCGAAGTTACAAACAACTTCAGGAGATTCGCAGCTATTATGACTTTCTGAATGCCGACATCGACCGATATTCGGTAAGAGGACATACCCGGCAAGTGATGATCGCAGCCCGGGAACTTAATCTCAGAGAGCTTCAAAACCCCACCTGGACCAACACAAAGCTGGAGTTCACCCACGGATATGGGGTTGTGATGAACCCGGTCAACGAGGTTAGCCCCAGTGGACAGCCCGTTTTCTGGGTTAAGGATCTGCCACCGTTGATGTCCATCCCTATGTCCATCAATAAGCCTCAGATCTACTATGGCGAGGCTCCAGAGAACTATGCATTCGTCAAGACTACCGTCCAGGAATTCGACTACCCTATGGGGGAATCGAATGCCCGTACGACCTACGATGGCTCGGGAGGCGTTCCCATGGGTTCCCTGTGGCGGAGGCTCATATACGCCTTGAGCTTCAACGACTCAAAGATCATTTTCTCCGACGTGTTCACTCCAGAGAGCCGGATTATGTATCACCGGAACATCCGAGGTCGGCTCAGAAAAGCTGCTCCGTTCCTTCTCTACGATGGCGATCCATACATGGCTGTAGTGAACGGACGGCTTTTGTGGATTCAAGACTGCTACACTGCCACCGATGGGTACCCCTATTCGGAGCCCGTACCGGTCGGAGCAGGACGAAGCCGGGCTAGGATTAACTACATCCGAAACAGCGTAAAAGCAACGGTGGATGCCTATGACGGCACCATGATTTTCTACGTGCTTGATAATTCAGATCCCCTCATTGCTACTTGGCGAAAAATTTTTCCTGACCTGTTTACCGACGGAAGCTCCATGTCTCCCGAACTTCGGCGTCACATTCGGTATCCCAAAGGGCTTTTCGCCATTCAAAGCGAGATTTACCGAACATACCACATGCAAAACCCCAATACTTTCTACAACAAAGAGGACGTTTGGGAGACTGTCGGCAGTGGCGACGATCATACAGCGATGGATTCTTACTACCTGATCATGACTCTGGCAGGAGAGACATCATCCGAGTTCGTCATCATATCGCCTTTCATGCCTGTGGGTAAAAATAACATGATCGCCTGGCTTGCCGGCCGATCAGATGGGGAACACTACGGCGACCTGCTGGTTTACAAGTTCCCCAAACAGAAACTCATTTATGGTCCTACTCAGGTTGCAGCTTTGGTAGACCAAAATCCGGAGATATCGGCCCAGTTATCCCTGTGGAGCCAGAGAGGTTCTGACGTTATCAGGGGCAACATGTTAGTCATCCCCATAGGCAAATCCCTTCTCTATGTCCAACCTCTGTACCTTCGGGCTGAACGAGGGGATCTGCCTGAACTCAAGCGGGTGATCGTCTCGACGGGCGGACGAGTTACCTGGGCCCAGGATTTTGGGTCGGCTCTGGCGAAGCTCCTTGGTCTGTCCGCAACAGCCGCTTCACCTGAGGATTTTGTGGATCAGCCACGCACTATTGAAACCTCAACGAACGGAGGTTCTCATGATCTTCACAGTCTGGCCGTTCGAGCCCAGGAGATCTGGGAAGCATCCCAGTCTGCTCTAAGAGCTGGAGACTGGAAGGGCTATGGTCACTGGATGAATAAGCTGGAGGAAGTTATTCTCGAGATGGAGCGAAAAAGTTCCTCAAGATAAATGAGAAATCTCCTTGAGAAAAAGAACAAAAAAGGGTATCCTAGTGTGGGTAGATCAAGTTTCTCCATACCAACAACCTCCAGACAATACGCCGACGGATGTCCGTCGGCGTATTGTCTGACGATAGGGAACCTCTAAAAACTCAGAAACGTCAATCATCCACTCCTATAACGGCATCGGCAACGTTTCGTCCTAATTCCACCGCCATGTCTAAATCCTGCTCAGTCGGTCGGCTCACAATCTCCACTTCGGGTTCCACCTTTGTCCACCCCGCCTGTTCGGCGAAGAGTCTTAATGGTTTCATCGCGGCTCCCTTACTCCAGGTATAGGAGCCACAGATACCCACAAAACGTCGAGACATCTTCTTACCTTCCAGCATATCCATAAAGTGAGCTATTTTGGGAAACACCCCGCCGTTGTAGCTGCACCCTACCAAGATCAGGCCCCGACACCTCCAAGCCTCCTGGATGAGACTTGATAGGTCTGCCGTAGCCGAATCCATCACGGTCACGTCGGTCACGCCCTCGTCATGGATGCCCCGAGCTGCCGCCTCGGCCAGACGAGCGGTATTTCCGTACATGGAGCCATATACAACTAAAACTGCTCGATCGGTATCTTGCCTAGCCATCGAGCGATACAGTTCAACAATATATCCTGGATCTTTTCGGTACAGGGGGCCGTGAGCAGGACAAATCATTCCCAGATCTAAACCATCAACTTTAGCCAAAGCTCTCTCGACAAAAGTGGAGTATTTTCCTACAATATTGGAGTAGTACCGATACGTTTCGCCTCTGTAATCCTCCAGGTCGATTTGGTCATCAAAGAGCCCACCATCCAGGGCTCCGAAGCTCCCAAAGGCATCACAAGAATAGAGAGCTTTGGAGACTGTATCGTAGGTTACCATGGTTTCAGGCCAGTGAACCATGGGGATCAGGGAGAAGGTCAGACTGTGGTTGCCCAACTCCAACACGTCTCCATCAGCCACCTCCAGAGATTGCGGCAGTGAGCCATAAAACTGACTCACATACTTAAGGGTTTTCCTGTTGCCTACGATGGTGATCTCTGGGAAAGCCTGAAGCATGGTCTCAATAGCTCCTGAGTGATCGGGTTCAACGTGATTGATAATCATGTAGTCCACAGATCGATCAGTACCTATGATCCCCTTGATTTTAGCGATGTATTGATAGTAAAAATCGGCCTTAACCCCGTCGATCACTGCCACCTTGTTATCGTCAATCATGTAAGAATTATAGGAAACCCCTCTGGAAAGAGGCCACAAAGCCTCAAAGAAACCGGTGGTCCTGTCGTTGATGCCTATCCACCAGGTCTTATCAGCGATCTGAATTGGTCTGTTCATGTATATACCACCTCTCATCAAATTACTCTGCTGAATATAGTAGCACAGTCATTCGAACTTCGTTTATAAACGAACAATAGCGGGAGAACTTCTCTCGCTATTGTTAAATAAAAAATAATTTAAAAAGTAAAAAAATTTATAATAAATTTTCTGTGTACCCTGATTATCCATAGGGACCCTCTAAAAACTCAGAACCCCACCTCAGATCGTTTCGACGGAGCCCATTCGAGGTTCGTATTTTTGACCTGCCGTCGTGACGGTATCGACTGGGATAAGGCGGATATCGTCCCAGTCGAGAGGACACAGGAGGTGCCCTTCGAGGCGACGGTACGAAGCAGGCAGGTCAAAGAATACGTTTAGGCGAGACAGGGCTTTGGCGGAACGACCTGAGACTGGGAGACTCGGATGTAGATGTTTAGAGGCCCCCATATATTTTTTAAAGGGGGTGACTCCATGGAGAAAACCATCAAACGTGTTCTGGTTGTACTCGTCATATATCTGTCGATATCGGTAGTATATCTCTCTCTTTACGGTATCCACATCCGGAAAAACTTCGGTGGGGTTGCCCTTCGAGGCTGCAGGTACTTCCATAAGGAGAAAACTTTAGAAAAATATTTTAAAAATATAAAAAATAATATTAATAAAAATAACTTTTTATTACATTGCAAATATATAATCAAACAATCAATAAATAAAATCGGTCATCTGACAGCTTATATTCTTAAACAAAACGACGCGACCCCGCTTCATGTAGCCTTTAAAGAATCAGCTGCATTTTTACGATACAGTCATCTCTACGCTGTCCCTCTGGATCTGCTCATTGCCGTTGCCAACACAGAGAGTCATTTTAACCCCTTGGCTAAGAGCTCTCATGGTTCAGCAGGGGTTATGCAGGTTACGTGGAAAATTCACGAAAAAACGCTTTTACCCTACGGGTTCAATAGCCCTGATGAGCTTCACGATCCGGTCCTAGGTATCAAAGCAGGAAGCATTATATTATCTCGATATATAGAAAAGAACAAAGATTTAAAGACGGCTCTAGGACACTATTATGGGGGACCTCCAGAAGCGTATTGGAGTCGTATAGCTAAGAACCTCAAACGATACCGTCGATACGATCAATCCGTCCGTTAAGTTTTATTTCCCCAAAAAGTTCGTATAATGGACTCTTCTGGATATGAAGTGAAAAGACTTGTGAACACAAAAACCACAAGCGTTCCAGCCAGTGTCGGTATGATAACGTGCATCCCTATTCAGACTCAAGGGGAAGAGACCTAAAAAGAATCTTCACCATAGCCCAAGCTAAGAAACAAAACACGAAAGGTCCTAAGACAGCACTGAAAAAAAACATCCAGGAAGACCAAAGACCGTCGATTCTCCTACCACTCCATCACTGTAGGCAACCCCGTACCACCACAGAAAATACATACCGGTCAAGATGATCGAACAGAGAGCCTCAGATTGGGCTATCTGAAACCTCTGATCTTCTTTCCATCTTTCCTCTTGTATTGCCATAGGCATATCAATCTCCTTTTCGATTATCGTCACCATCGGGAAATCTCAGTGCATAGACAGCCATGAGGCAAGCCAGAGATTGGGCTACATCTCGACGATCTATTTTTTTCGACGTAGAATTAAAATAGGTTTTAATGGACTCCTGGGATGGATAAATCATCTTAAATGAAGGAGATTGGGACGGTTGAACAGTTCTGACAAAACTCCCAAGATCCACCCGAAGCCTGGTCACGTTCAGTCCCCACCGACGACGAATCTCCGAAGTCACTGTTCCTCCTTTCATGTTTATCACCTTTGCGACTCCAGGAGTTTGACAGGTCACCACGAGAACTCCGTCCTCCAGAGAAGCCGGATAACTTTTATTTCCTAAAGAGACTCCTACCACCGAAGGCCATAGATGACAGACCTCCGACATGGTCATCGCGATGCCCACCGATGGAGAGAGGGTACGGACAATAAGGGTATCTATTTTTTCGGGTCCCCTTCCTGTTTGTCTCATGAATGTCGTTTCCTAGCGCTTAGAGCTGTGGACAGAAGCTCTAAATCGGTGGGGGTCACGCCGGATATCCGACCTGCTTGCCCCAAAGTCATGGGACGAATCTGTTCTAATTTTTCCAAACTTTCGGTGAGAAGCCCACTTATAGAACGATAATCAAAATCATCAGGGATAGTCAAGTTTTCCATCCTCTCCAATTTATGTACAGAACGAAGTTGACGATCTATATAACCTGCATATTTGATCTGAACCTCCACCCTATGAGTCAAATCCCTATCGATCTCAACTTCGGATGGTAAATAATTAACGATCATATCGTAGGTAACTTTTGGGCGTCTTAAAAGATCGTCTCCGCTGACAGTTCGATCTAACGGAGATTCACCCAGAGCTATCAGATCATCGTTCAGGCGTTTACTGGGATATATCCTGCTCTTTTCTAAGCGGTTAGTTTCTCTGTTTATAATTTCCCATCTTTTTTCCAAAACAGCCCATCGCTGATCGTCCAAAAGACCAAGACGACGACCCAAACAGGCCAGACGTTGATCAGCATTATCATGTCGAAGCAACAGTCGATATTCACACCGACTGGTCAACATCCGATAAGGCTCCCTGGTACCCTTAGTCACAAGATCATCCACTAAGACCCCCATATAGGCTTCATGACGTCCTAAAACCAGAGGCTCATCACCTCTAAGACAAAGAACAGCGTTGATCCCAGCAAGAAGTCCTTGAGATGCAGCCTCCTCGTACCCTGATGTTCCGTTGATCTGTCCAGCAAAAAACAACCTCTGTATATTTTTAGTTTCCAACCAGGGAGTAAGGCTTGTTGGATTAATGTAATCGTATTCGATGGCATATCCTGGACGGAGTATTTTTGCAGCAGAACATCCCGGAAGGGTTCTGGTCATAGCGAGCTGAATATCATAGGGCAGGCTCGTTGAAAAATTTTGAACGTATATTTCCCGACTCCCTTTAGCTACGGGCTCAAAAAAAAGAATATGACTATTTTTTTCAGGA